>JAOMSY010000149.1 GCA_028355575.1 Francisellaceae bacterium
TTGTACAATAGATAAATAATATATTTTACAAGATGGGGATTAGAACTTACTTTCTTCTGGGTTGAATCCAATTGAAACAGGTATACCTTTAGACGGTGCTTCATTGAAATTAATGTTATTTAAATTTACGACTTTATAATTAGGATCCTGATATGAATTATAATATAACTTATTATTTTTAAGGTCTTCTATGACTGACCATTGAGTAATCTCATACTCATTTTCATCGACATGTTTTCCTCTAACGAAACCTTTTGGAATAAATACCGTGTCAAGCATATGTGCGACTAATACGACAGCAGCATCTGCATTCTCTGTAGGTAAAACCGTTTCATTCAAAATAGCCATTTTAATAAATCTTGATGGTGGTGAAGTATCACCAGGCAACCCAAACATACCCGACCCTTGTCCTGTACCATCAAACGTATAGCCATTAATAATAATTTGCTCAGGCAAATATGGCGAAAGATTAACGTAATTCTGAATATTTGTTACTTGCCAGTCAAACTGTGGTCCATTCGTTAATACACCTATGTCATTGTCATATAACTTCATTTCACCATTTATAAATTCTATGACTAACGTATCTCCTTTAGCATCTGTAATGGTTGCATGCAGAGGGAAGATAATACCTTCATGCCCAGGAATATTAAGTGGCGCATCAACGACATTTATACTTTTAAGTGCTTCTTTAACTTGTGAAACAGTTTCAAAATTACCGAGTATATAATCCCCTAAATAATAATAAGGAATATTTGAATCAAGGCTTTCTTTATTAACTGTCTGATATTTTGTTAAATCTGGTAAGTATAGATACCCAAAAGCCAATCCTTTAGAATTCATACCTTCTACCGTAAATTCTTGCTTAAATCCATTTAAATAAACATAACCGTTCTTTGCCTGCCAGCTTTTACCGTTAAGATCGTTACCAAGGTTACTATTAAATTCACGTCCCACGGGTGAGACTAAAATTTCAGACCCAAGATCAGGTACAAATTCCATAGTTCGACCAACCACAACCGTACCGTCTTTTGCTTTCTGCACGACACCTGTACAACCCATACCATATTGAGCAGCAATTAATGCGCCCGAGACTGTTAATATTTTAAGGAAATTTTTAATCACATTTATTACTCGTCTATTCCACACAATATAAGCATAGACTGAGTTATTATAAGTTACAAATTGATCAATATATGTATACTGAATTAATGATTAATTCACTATTTTGAGTGATATTAAAGGCCATAAATTTATTTAATAATAGCGTATACAAAATCTATAGCCAGAACATAAAATGCATAATGTTAAAATTAAATTACTACAAAATAGGATTGATAATATGTTCCAACAGGGGATGCCTTTATCAACAATCGCATATATTTTAAATTTGCCTTCGTTACAAGTTGAGCAAATTTTAGAGAAAAGATGATACAGATATTCGTCTTAGATTTAGGATAATATACTTGCGTATAAACCTGTTTCAGAACCAATTATTTTATTGATATCAACCTCGAGGTATTTATTAGCCTGAAAAGGCACTGCAATAGGATATTCACCAGAAAACGCGAACTGATATGAGTTTGTCGTATATACATTATCTTCTTTCACTTCTAGCAACTTAGAGTACATACCTTTCTGACCAGCAAGCGTAAATACTTGCAGATATTGCTGATTACCATAATTACCAGTTTGTCCAGTTGGTATTAGCTTAACACTTGTATATTCTTGATTTGATAATGTCTGATCATCACCCACTATATTTAAACGTTTAGCAACAATTTGATTATCTTTGGTATCAAGCAGATTATATTCAATACCATTGGTTGTATTGTTCGTTTCTAAGAATTGGCCATTACCTAAATACGATATCTCTGAAAGCGCGCCATCAGCATAAGTATTCATATATTCTGGTGTGTAGATTTGTGATTCTGTTGCTTTAAATACATACGCTGCTAAGAAGTGTTCACCAGTAATATTATTGTCATTACTAGAGGTCACCATAAAATAGCCATTTCCCATTGATGCCACAGATGGGTTAAGGCCTCTGCCTAGATTAACTGAATCAAGTTTTTTAATATTAAAATGCCCTTTCGACTCTACAACTTGAACAACATATCCTTGTAACGCATGTGCATCTTGGGTTGTAGTTACAACAACGAAAAAACCATTGCCTATAGCTGCAATAGTTGGCTGTTGACCAGATGCAAACCAATCATTCAATACACGAGTTACTTTACCATTTTTATTAACTTTTATGACATCACCAAGAATATTTTTTTGATGATGGCAATCACCAAAAAAAGTGTCATAACAAATCTTTTTATCTACATCATGAGCCTCAAAATAATAGCTATTACCATTTCCAGTAGATAATGGTGCCATTGATGGGGAGGTTGGTGAATAAGTTGATAACCCTAACAATGAAGAATTGGTCATGCGACTGACATTGCTTGTTGATGCAAAACCAATCGTTGTTATGGTTGATACTAATCCAATGGTAATTATTTTTCTAAAATTAAGCATTTTGGTATTCTCC
>JAOMSY010000015.1 GCA_028355575.1 Francisellaceae bacterium
GTTAAAAAGCATACTTATATCAACGGTATTATTTATTGCACTGTATTTCATTTGTGACTTTTTGAATGATCCTGTCGATATCCAAAGTGTTGTAATTTGCTATATTTTTCTATTTATTTATTTAGTATTTAAACCAAAAATATTAAGTATTATTAAAAATTTACTCGTTTAGGTTGGAGAGTATGAAGCCAGAATTTATTATTTTAGATCGTGATGGTGTAATTAATGAAGACTCAGATGCATATATAAAATCAATTGATGAATGGGTCCCTATCCAATCCAGCATCAAAGCAATTGCATTATTATCAAAACACAATATTCCCGTTGCTATTGCCACAAATCAGTCTGGTATTGGCAGAGGGTATTATTCTACTGAAATCATGCAAGAGATTCATATAAAATTAAAAAACATGGTAAAGCAGCTGGGAGGTAAAATACAACATATTGCTCACTGCCCACACTTGCCGAAAGATAACTGTAATTGTAGAAAACCCAAGACGGGTATGATTGAGGAAATTCAGCAAACCTGCAATATTAAGAACTTAAGAAATTGTTATTTTATAGGTGATTCTCATAAAGATATTCTAGCCGCTAGAACTGCTGGTTGTTTGCCGGTACTAGTTAAATCAGGTAAAGGTAAAGAAACACTAGCGAAATATCCTGAACTAATTAATGAAATCCCTATATACCACGACCTACTTGAGGTTGTTACAAAATATTTAAAAATGGATTAAATAATGAAAACTTTAATAAATTCAATATTAACTTTCAGGCAAGTTATTTTTACTGCTTGGCTATATCTATTTGTAATTATATCAAGTGCTATCTCAGTAACATTGTACTTTTTAAAGGCCCCATTATTCATTAGAGTCTGGACAATTTATTTCTGGTCACTTGCTCTGCGTGTAGGAATATTTTGCTTTTTATGGATTCGAGTTAAAGTAGAAGGCAAAGAAAATATTCCAAAAGAGCCATGCGTCTATGTTTGTAAACATCAGTCGCACCTTGAAACATTATTTTTACCCAGCTTACTTCCAAGATGCGTTTTTGTTCTAAAGCAAGAGCTTTTATCAATACCAATATTTGGTAAAGGCGTTCAAGCAACTGAGTGTATTGCCATAGATAGAAGCAAAGGACTAAAAGCATTAAAAGATGTTGTCACCCAGGGAAAAGATAGGTTAGCAAAACGAATTAGCGTTATTATATTCCCAGAAGGGACTCGTACTAAACCAAAACAACACCCTACTTTCCATAAGAGTGGATTAATGCTTGCAAAACAGTCAGGTCATAAAGTTGTATTTATCGCATTAAATACGGGATCCTTAATGAGTATGGATAAAAAACTAATTCGACCTGGTACAGTTACACTCGTCATTAGCAAACCAGTCACAACCACAAACTATAATTTAAATGAATTAACTGAATACAGCCACGAGTGGATAAAAGAACAAATGGAACGTATTGAAAAATAATTGTTTTACAGCAATTAATTACGCATGATAGATCAGAGCCTAGTGAACTAATAAACCGTCTCTATCTTTTGCTAGGCTCACATATATATTATATCAAATAGATCTAACGTCTTGCTTTATAATCTTTAATCGTTAACTATAATTTTTACTAGTCGCATTAATTATTATTTCAACATGACGCCAATAGAATCTGAAGCTCAACGTTATTATGACCAATACCAACAAGCGATTACTGCTAATAATTTATCGCTCCCTGAATATAGTAATTTTAAAAAACATGCTAAGAAAGTTTTTTCTGCAAGCCCATTTGTGGCTAAATTTGCTATTAAAGAGCCAACCTATTTTAACCAATTATTCAGCTCAGGAGATATTGAGTCTTTAGATAACGAATACCACTCATCCATTGCCTTTAAACTAGAAAAAATCCTAAATAATGTTTTATCAGAAGAAGAACGTGATAAACAATTGAGATTATTCCGCCAGTACGAAACAGTTAGGCTTGTTTGGCAACAAGCTCTGGGTTTTGGTGACTTTGAGCGACATTCTGATGATGTCTCTTATCTAGCTACTTCGCTTATCAGGCTAACTCTAAGGGACTGTCATAATAGATTAATTCAAGAAAGAGGCATCATTGATAAGCTACCCGAGCTCATGGTTATAGGGATGGGTAAGCTTGGCGGTAAAGAATTAAATTTCTCGTCAGATATTGATTTGGTCTTTATATACGATGCTGATGGTGAAGTAGAAAATAAACGCGGACGATCATATCCAAAACAAATGCTATACACTCAGATTGGCCAAAAATTAATTAATGCTCTTCATAAAGTAACGGTTGATGGTTTTGTCTATCGAGTCGATATGCGGCTTAGACCATTCGGTGATGGCTCACCTTTAACGTGTTCTATTAAATCATTTGAAGATTATAGCTTAAAGCATGCCAGAGAATGGGAGCGTTATGCTTTTGTCAAAGGAAGAATATTAACGGGCACCCTTACTGAAACTTCAAAATTACAAAATGTCATTCGTGATTTTGTTTATCGAAAATATATTGACTACAAAATGCCTGCCGCCATACGAGGCATGAAAAAAATGATCATGGCCGAAATGGAAAAAAAGCAGATGGTGGATCATATTAAATTAGGTCGTGGTGGTATAAGAGAAATTGAATTTCTTGTTCAGTGTTATCAGCTTATTTATGGCGGTCATTTTAAGAATTTAAGAAGCAGGACATTTAAACTACCTTTATTTACCCTACAGCAATGCGGTTATTTGTCACACCAAGATGTTGATACACTCTTCAAGTGTTATGTTTTTTTAAGGAACTATGAAAATGCCATCCAAATGCAGAATGATGAACAAAAGCACTGCGCGCCCGTACATGAAATTGAACAAGCACGACAATGTGTTCTACTACAGTATGACTCTTGGGAAACCCTCCAGAATGATTTAAATATAACCAGAGAAAAAGTTGCTAAAATATTTGATCGAGCCACTCACTTTGGGCGACTACTAAAAAAAGAAAAATCTCTAGAAACAAACGGTTCTAATGAAGAAGATAAACCTAGCTGTACAAACAAAGAGGAATTGAATTTACGTCAAGAAATAAATAAGTTTACCGATGTTGTCAAAACTAAAAAACGAATTACTGACGAAGCTAAGAACTTGATATTTGAGATTTTACCATTAATCGAAGACTCAATCTCCAATCACAAACATGAATCTACATTTGCTGAAATATTCAATGAAATTAAAATATTCTTACTTAAAATAGCAAGACGTCCCGCATATTTATATCTGCTATTAGATAATCAAGATGACTTATTACCCAGGTTTATATATGTATTCACATTTTCGGCATGGTTTAGACAACAGCTTTTAGACCATCCTTCCTTATTAGAATACACATTTAACATTAATAAGAGTCACTTCAACCCAAATGAGTCCTATGATCCAAAAACATTAGAGTTTTACGAAACCCGCCTACATTTTATGCTTAGCCAAAGCCAAACAGAGGACAAAGAAAAACTATTAGAAATATTAAACCTATTTAAGCTTGTGCACACCTACCGTATTGCATTGCTTATTATAAAAAAAGATCTTAATATTATGCAATCTTCAGATGCCTTAACATTCCTAGCCGAGTGTATCATTGCTGCTGTGCTAGAATATTCTTGGGAGGAAACACTACCGAAGTACCCTAAGTTAACCTCTTCAGAAATAGCCGAGTTGAAAAACTCATTAGGTATTGTTGGATATGGGAAGCTTGGTGGTCATGAGTTAAGTTTAACCTCTGACCTAGATTTAATTTTTCTATATAATAAAACGCAGTTAGAGAACGACTCTCAAATATTTGTCCGTGTTGCCCAACAATTTATTAGCAATATGCATACACAATCATACTCTGGGTCCCTTTATGAAGTAGACGTTCGACTCAGGCCAGAAGGAAATGCAGGACTTCTCGTTTCATCTCTTGAAGCATATGAGAACTATCAGCATAGTAAAGCCTGGTTATGGGAACATCAAGCAATCATGCGTGCCAGATACATTAGTGGTGGAAAAATTGTACGGAATAAATTTGAACATATTCGAACTGAAATACTCACAACCAAAAGAGTTGCAAATGATGTCATATCTGAAGTAATCGAAATGCGTGCAAAAATGCAGGAGAACTTATTAAAAGCATATGGTGATCGATATGATTTAAAACAAAGTACTGGTGGAATCGTTGATATTGAATTCCTTGCGCAAATGTTTGTATTAGCATATGGTTCAATAGATATAGAACTTTGTTTATATACTGATAATATTCGAATTTTCCAAATTTTAGCCGCAACCGGACACATCAGTGTTGAAGATTCTAAAACATTGATTGATGCCTATTGTTACTACAGAAACAAGCAACACCAGGCCGTTCTAGATGGCGGAGATAAAATTGTTAAAATTGTTGAGATTAATGAATTTCCTGAAATGGTTACACGAATTTGGAATAAATATATGACAAAAAGCTAATATTTCAATAAGTTCATGATTCATCGAATAGATAATCAAAAACAAGATGGGTATAATTTTCATAGCGATTTAAATGAGAGAGATAACAAAATGAGTGAGAATATTGTCAAAGTTAAAAAAAGTGATTTACCAATCAGTTGCCCTGAGTTTACAGGGGAAGTATGGAATGAACATCCTCGTGTCTATATTGAATTAAGTGAAAAACAAAAGACAAATAAATGTCCATACTGCGGGAATAGATTTGAACTTGAAACAAAATAGAGTCTAATTATTTTGGCAAGTAAATACCTAATTATTGCACCTTCTTGGGTGGGCGATATGGTCATGGCTCAATCATTATTCCGATTCTTGAAAGACCAAGAACCTGATTGTGTCATCGATGTATTAGCACCAAAATCCTCCTTGCCTATGGCTCAGTTTATGCCAGAGGTAAATGAAAAAATTCTTTTTGATTTTAAGCATGGTGAGTTTTCATTTTTCAAGAGAAGAAAGTTTGCTAAGAGCCTGAAGAGAAAGCAATATACTCATTCGATCGTACTACCTAACTCTTGGAAATCTGCACTTGTCCCATTTTTTATAGGTATACATAAACGGATAGGGTTTGTTGGAGAGTCTAGATATTTATTATTGAATGATGTTAGAAAGTTAGATAAACAAAAACTACCCTTAATGATAGATCGTTTTTGCGCACTAGCAGTCCCAAATAATCAGGACTTACCAAACCGATTACCTTACCCAAAATTTGTTGCTAATACAGAAGAAAAAAATCTGCTAATGCAGAGACTTAATTTTAATACTAGTAAGAAAATTATTGGATTTTGTCCAGGCGCAGAATTTGGTCCTGCAAAAAAATGGCCGACGCGCTCATATGCTTCTCTTGCGGACAAACTAATTGAATTAGGTTTTCAAATATGGCTATTTGGTGGGCCTAATGATAAAAATACAACTCAAGATATTATTGACCATTCAAGCCATGATAACAAACAAATTAATATAGTCGATTTTGCGGGTAAAACATCCCTGGTGGATGCGGTTAATATTATGGATTGTTGTGATTATATTATAAGTAATGATACAGGTCTGATGCATATTGCCAATGCACTTTGTAAGAAAACTCTCGTTATTTATGGCTCATCTTCTGACAACTTTACACCACCGCTCAATGAACAGTCAGTATCTATTTACTTAGAAGACCTCGAATGTCGACCATGCTTTAAAAGAACTTGTCCGTTAGAACATATGAATTGCTTGAATCAATTAAGTACAGAGCAAGTTTTTAATAAATTCAGTGCGACATTTCTTCAAGCGGATAAATGATTATATATATGCTAAAAGCTAATGTTTAAATCTAGTGTTAGATGCGCCGTTCTTTGATTATCATATAAACCAAACCATCCAAATTCAATTGCACCAAGAACTTGTGGTGATAGTATCGGCCGTTGAATATAAGCCATAATTTGCTCTTCAACACCTTGAACTGCCAAACCAAAACCAGATCTTCCAGCTAATGGGAAAAAGAAATTCTCAACATTATAAGCCTGACCATAGGTTAGGCCAAAACTTGTTTTCCTATCCCACAATACCGGAGAATATATAGTTTGAATATACCAAGAATTAGCCCTCCGATTATCTGTATATGACTTATCTTTCAATAATGTTATCCAACCACCTAATAATGAATATTCTTTATAGCTAAGTGTGCCTTGTGTATTAAATAGCGAGTTATCATCTTGTCTGGTCGTTATTGATGTTGCGCCAGTTACTGGGTCTGTCCTAGCTACTTTATCAACCGCCATGCCCATATCGGCAATATTATAAAGGTATGCCAATACCAAACTATATCCAATATCAGACTGGCCAAATTTATTATTGTAAAATATACTTGCCATAAAATTTGGGTCATCATTATTACTTGATTCTGGCTGGATATAAGAAAAATTAGCATTCAACCCATGGTCATAATAACCAAATAAAGCATTCGTACGCCATAATGGGCGAAAATAGCCTGCATTTAAGCCAGCCATATAAGGTGAGGTTCCACCACCACTCATTAATGGAATTCTATTTTTACCTATCGTAAAAAAGAACGGTGACTCTTTTAAATTACCAAAAGTCACAAAAGCATTTCTTATACCAGGATTTGATAAATCAAATGATGAAATGGTTAAATAAGCCTGCAGCCATTTATTTATATTCGACATAACATCAAATGTAATTACTGTCGCATTTAAAGCAATACCAGAACTATAATCTTGAGTAGACCGAGCATCCCCAGTTGATGCATTAAAAGAATCTCCCCAAGCTTTTACCCCATCAATCTCAAAAAAGCCACCAAAGACAAGCGCATGATCATCAAATCGATTACGCCCTTTTATCAGATTTAACGGGACTTGTGAAGAAACTGAATTCCCTTTAAAAGCGGTTAAATCATCAAAATCTGAATCACTATACACCCTTCCGGATAACGTCTCTTGATAAACATTTATAGTTTCAGATTTTGATATAGATTCAATCTGAGTATCTGCATTCAGGTCTGAACTTTGACTAATTCTTTGTTCATGTATTACTTTGTCTTCAAATGAATTAATTTTTTCAGCTAGTTTTTTATTTTCATTTTTCACAGATTCTAATTTTTGCGTAAATTGTTTTTGATATTTTTGTTGTTCATTTTTAAATGCATTTATCTCATCAATTAAGGACGCAGATGAAATTTGCGCATAAGATAATACATACATTATCATGCTAAATATAATGATAAAAATACGTAAAACTATTAACATTTTCAAAGATAACAAATATAGATTCTTATAGCTTAGCAGGCAGTAGCAATTTTACTAATATCGAAACACCTATTTTGTTTTAGCCATGTATACTTAAATTCAATCAATTAAAGCTTTAATCCGCCAGAGTTCATAAAATAAAATATGTAAATCACCTGATAAAAGGATATTTAATAATTTTTTACTATAATTTATATATTCATAGCATATGATATAAAATAATGACTGACCATAGCATTGTTATTGTAGATGACGACAATGAAGCAGCGGGTATATTACAAACATACCTTCAAGATTATTTCACAAAAGTTGATTATTTTGATAATGGCTATAATTTTTTAGATCATGTCAAAGCTGGTAATAGCTATGATTTATTATTATTAGATATCAAAATGCCTGCTATATCAGGCACTGAAACATACAAAGAACTGATTAAAATTAAAGACATACCCACCATATTCGTCTCATCTGTAACGGATCCTGCTGATAAAGTAACTTGTCTTGAATTTGGTGCAGTGGATTATATTGTTAAACCTTTTTATTTAAGGGAAGTACTAGCCAGAATTAAAAACGCGATTAAAAACACATCAAATAATAATCAGCAAAATGATAACAATAATACACTAGTTGGATTCGAATTTTCTGGATGGATATTGAATACAATAACAGAAATCTTAACCACACCAGGCAAAGAAGAAATTCCACTCACAAAAGGTCTATTCACATTATTAAATAATTTTGTTAGCAACCCAGGAAGAATTTTAACTAGGGAACAACTCATGGATAGCAGTGAAAGCTTTGAAAGCTTTGACCGTGCTGTTGATGCTCAAATTAGTAATTTAAGGAAATGTTTCAAAAAACATGACCCTGACAATAAATTTATTCAAACCAAACATGGTTCTGGTTATTATTTTGACTCGAAAGTGAAAAAATTGAGCTAACATGCTTAATCAATTACGCTCTATAATTAATACGCCTTTATTAAAGCTAACAGCCATAGTCGTTATACTAATCATAATCCTTCAATGCGTTGTTAGTTTCTATAATTTATTCTTACATTTGCCAACAGAAGATGGACGAAACATCGCTTCTACAGTAGCAACGGAGGCGCTTAAGGCCGAAAGCAAACATCTTTCGAAAATGGAATTCATCGAGTTTGTTGATAAGCTTAATCAATCCAGAATTAGTGTCAGGGGTCATCGAATTCATTATATCATGACGAGCAGTCCACACTGTTCAAGTGAGCATCGCCCTAACATTATTATTAAACTTAAACGTAGAACTTGCAAAACTTTTAAATTTGATGACAAACTATATATAAATGTATATACAGAGTTACCAAGAGTAATCAGTAGTGCTGTTACCTTCCCTATGGTAATTAGCTTATTCATATTTATTATTATACTTTTCTATGTTTTTTATGTTATTCGCATATTTACCTTTAGTATTCAATTTTCTCGATGCTTAGCTAAATTTGATTTTAATAATCAATATGTTGATAAGGCAACATTACGGGAAGATCATCTAACATCACAAATACGAAATGTAATTGTAAGGTCAATCAACAAAATCGCGACTGCGCAGAAAGCTCGTGCAAAAATTTTAGCAAATACTTTACATGACTTAAGGTCACCGCTGCATCGAATCAAGCTAAGAATGCAGCTCAAGCAAGATGAGTTAGATCAAAAAGATGATCAAGACTTTAAAGAAATAGAATTAATTACTTCAACATTATTATTGTATGGGAAAGACGATTGGCTTTTCAATGAAGCGGTTGAGCCGGTAACTATTAATCACTTGCTTGATGAGATATATACGGATTATAAATCTCTCAATAAGAAAATTAACCTGCATATACCAAAAGCAAACATTAACATACAAGGTAAAAAGAACGCCTTAAAAAGAGCAATAACAAATATCATTAACAATGCGTACCAACATGGTTCTGAAGTAGCAATAAAATGTAATGTTAAGGCTGATTTTATAAAAATAGTCATCCAAGATAACGGTCCAGGTATTCCTGAGGAGAAAATGCAAGCCGTATTCGAGAGTTATACATCATTGAAAGGAACAACAGGCATTGGGCTGACTATTGCCAAAGAAATTATTGAATACCACCAAGGTGGAATTAGCTTAGAAAACAGTAAAAGAGGGTTAGATGTCGAAATCAAATTACCACTTTGAGCGCACACTCCGGATTGCTACTTATCTGATACTCTACATAGTTGTAAAATGTTTATTCATCATTTACCAACTGACGTCGATTACTTCAAATGCAGAGATTATCTCAGCTGACTTTATTAATCAGCATATCGTTGGGATTTCACCTTATTTCGATATTATTGATATTATTGTATTACCGCTATTAATCATCACATCAATCATTACTGGTTTTTGTCGAGATATTTATAGCTGGCGGTCAATTTTTATGTCTGTTTCTGTCATATCTTTAATGTTGATATCTTTTCATTTTAACTCCATGGTCGTTTCATTTTTGATTATTCCATTGAGTTTGACTATTTTCAGCATCACCTTATCGAGTGCCATAAAATTACAAACAACCAAACGTTCAGCCATTAATATGGTCTACCTATTTTATGGTGTATTTGTCTTTTTGTTTCCGCAATTATGGCAGATTTTTTATTCTAAACGTTTTTTGACTGTTGAGTCTCTCGAATCATTTTCATCCGTTTTTTATTATGGTGCTTATACATTACTAGCTATTTTTATCGCCACATATATCTATGGTATTGCTAAATCAGGCAACATAAAGAAAATTAAAAATAATATGGTTAGATTTTTAATTGCAACCTTACGTTTCCCCTTAAAAAGTATCCAGTTCAATAAAATAACGGTTCTTATTATTTTATTCTCGTTTATTCAACTCTCGCGTTTTATACGCGTAAACATAGCCCAAGAACTTGTTAATCCATTTGATGTATCATTAGGACTTTTATTATTATTAGAATTTATTACAATTAGTATTTTCTGTGTCATTGGTGCTTATTGTATCAAAACCAGAAATTCCATTTTGGTGAAAATTATTAATGCTTGTTTCATGATTTTCATCATTTGCCTTTTACTATCACTTAAATATATATATACCTCATCAGAAATATCAAAAATACTATTTTATGCTATATCAGCGACATCCTCTGGTATACTTGCGTTCTGTAGTGCGCACTATATAGCAAGTAACTTTTTGTTTAGAAACAAGTATATTGGTTTCCAGATAGGCGTATTACTAGTTGTAATTATGGTTAGTTGGCGTATTGCATTTTTTGTTGCAGATTTTATTGCCAATATATTACATATAGGACTATAAAAAATTAACTCTCTACTCCCTAGTTAATATAGATTTCATAATATTAAACGTCAGTTTTACATCGTATTTACATTTCATTTACAACACTCAGGTAGAATGGTGACAATAATAAACAATAGAGTTTACGTGATATGAAAGAATATACCTTGAATGCATATTTAGATAATTCATTAACAAAAATTATACATCTTGCAAAAAAAACAAATATTATTGCAATAGAGCATTATATTGTTAATGAAACATGTAAATCGATTAACATTTATAACTCTAGTTTTAATCTATTAGAAGATAGATTAATTAAGTTCCAGCCCGGTCAAGACTTACGCTTAAATAATTTACTGCCAAATGTTTCACTTTATAGTGACTTCATAAAAGTTAGTCCGGATCCATTGAAATCACGTATAGCATTAGATTTTTTAGCGGAAAATAATATCAAAGATATTCTTACCTTTTATACAGATGTTGATAACACCCAACGTCAATATGTTTCTTTTGCTGTAAACAATGCTGTTACACAGATTGCTCAGCAATATAAGGCATATCAGAAAATTGCAGACTATATATTTAAAACAGATCACCTAGACCTTAACGCTATTAAATTGGTAAAGGCTGATAAGATAAAAAAAGAGTGTTCAAAATCACTCACCAATAAAGAACTTCAAGTTTTATCCTTTTTAACAAAGGGGATGAATGCGCTAGAAATTTCCAAAAAGAAATTCATTTCAAAACGAACCGTAGACAAACATATTGAGAATATTCGCAAGAAACTAAATGTTCCCTCTACTTCTTCGCTCATTGCTAAATATGCTTTCTGGCAGAACAATGCTTTAAATTATGTTACTTGCTAAGAATACCTAATTAGAATTATCAGCTGTAAAGTCTAGGCAATTAGAACTTAATGCATAATTCATTGGATTTTAAGATAAGAAAAATTGGAGAAAAACATGAAAAATAAAATATCGAAATTTATAGTGATCCTAATTGTTACTACAACATGGTTGAGTGCTAGTTTTGCGATAGCAAAACATATGATTGAAGAAGATATTGGCTTCAATACAGAATGGCATTGTACTGTTGATAACTCAATAACTTGCAATTTATAGCTAACCCGATAGAGCTCTAACACTTTTTGCCATTGTTCGAAGGCACCATACTCTCTCATCAGAAGTCACATCTAACAACGTAATACGAGTAAGACAATCACCTATACATAGCTAGTTGGTAAAGTTAGTCTATTAATTGAAAGATATATAAAGCTAGGCGCCAATATACAGTCAATACACATTCAGAAATGTAATATGCCATTATTCTAATTGAAGATAAAAAGTTTTTTAATTTCTCTAAAAAATGACTCATCGCTATTCTTGGTACTTTAATATAGATGTATTTTCTAATTAATATTGTTTCATCTATTCATACTTATTTCAAGCAAATATAAATCAATAAAACAAAAGGACTTAATGACTCTTATCTAGCTTTTACAAGTGATTAATATTTCATTTACAAACATCATTTAAACTAGAAAACGAAACAGAAAATAACAGCTTAGGAGTTTTATAATGAAAATAAAAAATAGTAATAAAATATATACAGCAGTCATTGCCTCTACATTCATGTTAGGCGTCATATGCTTTGGTGCTGCAATTAAGCATGATTATCAAAATATGAATTCAGATAATAGCTACCAACAAACTAGTAATTACACTCTTTTTCGATAATTGATTATATATCACCAAAATTTAATTATATTTACTTAAAATAAATGAGAACAATCATGAGAAAAATTAAATTTATCGCTATCCCGTTAGTATTAATATCTGGATTTTGCTTTGCTAATAATATTGATGTAATTAGCTATGATGAAATACCAGAAGCTAATATTTCAGCTCAGTAATATTTAAAATTACTGGCTAAGGCATGAGCATTCATGTTTATACAGCCATAATTGACCTAATACTTCTAATATGAATTTTAAACACCGTAAGTTCTTCTATGGTTAGAACGTCGGGCATCCTGATCATCATAAGCTAAGGAATATAAATATATTCAAATATAAAAAGTTATGAAGCGAAGATGATATGGTTTGGATTCAGTTGAATCTTATTTTCAGCTTCTGTAATTAGACCTGAAAGACTACCAGGCATATGCTTTTTAATCAGTAGCAAGGACAAAGAGCTGAATTTCTACATTTTACAAATTCAATATTGCGATCAGTTGTTAACTAAACGCCTCGCTAGAGCCTATATTTAATTCATAACTATCACTATACTTTGCCATTTTGACAGAAAAATCCACTCCGCTTTCAGGATTCGCACCAACACGATATGTACCATTCATAAAATAGGAAGGTTTATCTGCTTTGTAGTTTAAGACTCGATTATTAATATCATAATAAACACTGTACCCATAATAAACTGAGAATTCTTTTTTATTACTCAAAATGCCATCAACATGGCTCCAGCCAGAATGAGGCGTAAAAAAACCTATCTCCTGTTTATCTACCCCGCTGGATTCGGAAATATCAAATTTCACGCCAAACCCCTGAGAAGTAATACTCGGATTACAGATCATTTTGCCAATATGACCTGCTTTGAGTATATAAACATTATACTTATAATCAAAACCGCTGTAATTATGACACATATTCCCTCCATACTGTTGAGCAATTAAATCTGCATTCGTTGAGTTTTTAATGGTGACATAATCGGCATTTGCTAAACTA
The DNA here is from genome assembly GCA_028355575.1 of Francisellaceae bacterium. Classification (GTDB taxonomy): domain Bacteria; phylum Pseudomonadota; class Gammaproteobacteria; order Francisellales; family Francisellaceae; genus CAJXRW01. Next base: position 13,309 of record JAOMSY010000015.1, read on the forward strand.
AAAGCCATAGTTGAAAGCATTACGGTTAGTAATGATTTATGTATAATATTTAATGATTTCATGATGATTCCTTATAATGTTATAATGATTACGAATTTATTCTAAAATAAGCCACCCAAGGTAAACTACCTGCGGCTTTCATTCTGTCTGACAACCAAAACAATTCATTGTCTTTAGCCTTATCAGTTGGCTGGAGCAAAACGACATCTCCGCTATAACTTGATGATGTTGAATATGGGTTAAGTTTGAATGTCCACACTGCCTTATCAGATTGCTTCACAGAGTTAGATAATGATTTCTCTCTAGAGGAAGTTCCTATAAATGGTATGGTAAAAGAGAATTTAGACTTCTCTGTATACACAGACTCTTTATCAAACTGTGAAGTCGCAACAACCTCAGTAGTAGACGAAGAATTGAATGGCATTTCTCTTGCTGACTTTTTAACTTTTCCTTCTTTGACCATCACATCGATATCTAAAGGCTTGAATGCTTTCCATCCTTGTATATCATTTGTAGCAGGCGCTGACTTTAAGCCTTTTAAAAACTTAGATTTTACCCAAGCTCTTGTATCCTGATTCCATATATACTCAGGGTCAGTAAGTTTAAAAAAATAATTCTGCAAGCTAGGTTTAGTGTAAAGCATAAAATACTTTGCTTCAATTTCAGGACCATTCTCAAAATGAATATTTTGATTTTGAGACGTTACGGAAAAAGTATCATATTGCACATTCAATGAAGAGCACATTAATATGCCTGTAGAAAAGTCATTAGTAAACTTACCAACTTCATGAGTTTGTTTAAGCGAAGTTGTCTCAGTTTGTGTAACTTTTTCCGAGAATTCTTTATTTGACTCAAAATTTAAAGCAGCACCATAGCCTTGAATAAATTTTGTGGCAATATTACTAGCAATGCCTCCAACTGGAGCAGATGCAAACACTCCACCTAAGGATAGCGTATTACTAAGCATGTTCACTTGTGACTCATCCCCTTGAATAATGACGGGGTTTCTTGCACTAGCATCGCGTGCACTTACCTGTTCACTGGACGTATCTATGGGTATGCCACCATAAATGATTCCAATGGGACTGCAATTGTTTAACTTATCTTCAAACTTTTCTGGATTAGCATTATTGCCATTCTCAATAATGGAATAGTCTAACGAAGCAACCTTTTCAAGACCTTGCGTATTTATACTACCCAGCGTTAAGTGCATATTTTTATTTGTCTGATATTGTGCATATTCAGTCAAATGATTCATCTTATGATTTATTTTAATAGGCGTGCCTAATCCAAATTTATAGTTAGTTCCAGACATTTCCTTTAATGGTATAAAGTAATATTCGCTACCATATTGATTTGATATCTCTGGGGATACATCCACATATAAACCAATGGTAGAGTCATACTCAGTATCATAAGGACCTACCGATGATTTTACTACGTTCACCTTATAGCCTGGCTCTGGTATTTCTACAGAAACTGTAGAAACATTATCAGTATTAGTATTTGTATCTTTTTGTATCGAAATACTTTCTGTACTGTCAAAAATATTAATAATCGGATTCACCTTGTTACTATATGCAGATCTTTGACCAACCACGAAAATACTCTTGCTATCAGGTAGCTCAATAGGTGAAATGATATCAAGCTCGTGCATACCTTCAGGTTTGCTGAATATTTTCTTTGAATCTATTAATTCCACGTCTTGAGTATTATATCTTGGATGTTTAACAGTAAATTCCATTATATTTGAAATACCTCCAATCATAGTCAGTTTATGATAATCAAACTGTTCGTCTGACCAACTTGCGCTGTTATACAATTGGGCATCTTGGAATTCCGTATCAGCAGAAGAGTTGCGCCAGTGCAAGTAATAAGGTGTTTTCAAGTTGAGCTTTACAAATTGACTCACTGGTATAACTTTGACTGGACTGCCTGATAGCTTATCGTATTCAACATGATACGACCTATAATATATTTCACCTATATAGTTAGGTTTTGTATCCTTCATTGCATAAATACCATGTAGTAAATGCTTATCTTGCTTGTCTAGGGTAAAAGATTCATATCCGTTTTGTACCATGGCTTTACCTAGAGTTGCTTCCGCATCTATCCTGTCTTGGGGCGGATTAAACCTACAAACGCAACCTTTCCTCGGTTTTTATCTTGACAAGGAATTCCTGAGGCGTCAAAAAATTTAGAATTTTTCTTGGCCTAGAATTTAGTTTTCCTTCAATTTTTCAAGAACATACTAATGGGTTAATAAGGGCAAAGCTGATGGGAAAATTGAACTGGGGATTAAGGTCTGTATTATTGAGGATCAGCATCAATTTATTTTGCACCACAGGGTTATGAAAAATGAGGCAGATGCGGATATTGCTGAATTCATCTTCAAGGAATGCCAAGCCAATTTCCCAAACTTTACATCCTGTAGTTTTGACAAGGGATTTGACTCTACACTCAATCAGCAGAAGCTAAGTGAAATTTTGGATCAAGTGATTATACCAAAAAAAGGCAAGCTATCTAAAGAACGAAAACTAATTGAACTTGATCCTGCATTTATTCCAGAGCGCTACCAACACTCAGCGGTTGAGTCTGGCATTAATTGCTTGGAACAGCACGGATTAGACAAGTGCTTGGATAGCGGCATTGAAGGATTTGAACGTTATGTTTCAATTGCTATTGTTGGCAGAAATATCCAGAAAATTGGATCAATATTACGCAAAAAAACTACAGATAAAGAGAGGCGTAGAAAACTTAGGTTATTGAAGGCAGCATAAAGCCTAAACAATTGTAAATAATTTTTACTCCATCACTGAATGCTTCAGAGACAGACTCTTGCCTAAAAAATCTAGTTTGGTCTACAAAGAAATAATTATGATCAGATTTAGTGCACCAAAAATAAAATAAATTGTCAGACCGGGCAATATATGTGGAGTTTTAAAATTTACAGTCCAACAGAATAAGTAGAATAAGAAAATTCAGGGCTTATTCGGTCAGGCACTAAATATGTAATTAGAATCGATATTGTATGCCAGCTTGCCCTGTCGTATAGCTTGTACCAGAAGCACCAACCTGCCAGAAAATTAACTGGATAATACTGCTTGCCGCATCTACCTGACCGCCCGTCATACCTTCTACATAAATACTAACATGTTCTGTTACGTCATAACCTGCCCTCAATCCAATTGCGCCAAAAGCTGATCCTGTATTTGTAAAACCTGGGTTAATAAATAATTCAGTATAAAATGGTGATTTCCAGTATTTACCAATATATCCTTCCACGCCAAATTGACTAATAGAAGTTTGAATGTAACCAACGGTTAAATTCCGAACACCCACAATATCAGTGACGACATTTCCTAAAATGTTATAACGTAAAGCACCACCAAAATAGAACTCATTCCAATTTTCTTTTTCACCAAATGCAACTTGATAGCCTAATCGTATACTACCTGTACCGCCTGTAGTTGCAGGAGCGGTATAGCTATATTCTGTCCCACTTGGCCAAGTTACCCACCCAGCAGATGATTGACTTGATACAACCCCACCAGAAATACTGGCAATAAACCCTGAATTATCAGGGTTATAATATCCTGCAAAAATAGGTGATGATACAATTGCGGTTAATAGTGACGTAATGATTATTTTTCTTTTCATGCTAACTCCAATGCTTGATTTGCGAGCAAGATGATAAAACAAAAATATAAATATAATGTGAATGAAATGTAAAATTAGGTTTACATACTTAGATAAATTTCTAGAGAGGGATAAAATGATTATTAAATTTTAGTCTAAATCTACCTATACCAGCGATTTCATTTGCACACTAAAACGCTAAGACACCATTTAGTTTTTTAGGTTCATAATATAAGAATAATAGTTATCCATATAATGTGTTACCCAACTCTGAGAGACATCAATTAAGAAATATGGGATACCAAAGTGATAATAATCAAATGGATAAGTAATATAAACAATAGGATCAATCGGGCTGGCAACCCAAATATAATTTTTAAACTTAAAGTTATATTTCTGCGCAAAATTAAACTGCCCTGGTGCTGGCTCAGCGTAGGTAACAAGGTTTATTTTATCAGCATCTACTTGATCAACACTCATTAGTTTAGCAGTCATTAAAGTAGCGACTGCTGCACCTAAGCTATGACCTGTAATAATGAAATTAGTATCTTGATTAACATGTTCTTCATACCACTGTACAAATTTAGGATCATTTATAGCCTCATATAAAAACAGTGCAAAACCAGCATGCACAAGTGTTTCTGTGTTATAAAACCATACAGGCGTAATAAAAAAATCAGTAAAAACCCAATTTTGCCAGTTACTTGAACCTCTAAAAGATAGAATTACATTATTTTCCTTACTAGCAACAAGCATTTGTGTACGAATTAATGCAGACTGTAGATTACCATCTGTTTCGTTTGCCTGATTAAGAGCCATGTTGGTATCACGTAGATATTCTTGTAAACGTTTATCACCCTTCTTTAAATCAAATTGATCAACTTGTTTAAAAACTGAGGGTAAGGATTTATGATCAGATTGTGTATTTGATTTTAAGTTCCCAGAAAATGATACGGGCTCAGTACTAAATATTTCAACTTCCCAACCATTTTGCTTTAGGTATTCTAGTGCTTCTTTACCAATACCTGATGGTTGTTCATTATTCTTAACTGAAGCCGCTTTAGCAGCTGCCGCTGTTAGTTTCAATAACGCAATATCTGGGCTAGTACTTCCAAAGCTTGTAAGACATATCACCATCAAGATTGAACTTAGACACAGTTTCTTAAACATCATACACATTATTAAATAAAGCCATTTCAAATAAATATAGCGGATAACTATCTGGTTTAAAATACGCTTTTATGCGTATTCACTTGATTAGTACCTAATTGTATATTGTCTGAAATATATTCATCTAGATAATATATATGAAATTAGATATTACATACTCTTACTCTGAGAAATTAGATGAGCTATTAGGTAACGAAGATATACTAGATATTAAATATATTGAAACATATCATATCGACCAAACTAACCATCAAATTAAATCTACTTTTTCATCTAAAGCACATGCGCTTGAATACCTTGCCAATAACAAACCTAATGATGATTTCAGATTACATAAATTCATAACCAAAGACTCTATGTTTCAGGATATTTTACCTGAACTAGATGATCCTCTTAGCTCACATAATTTATTGCTAACAAACCACATATTATCAGTTAAGAATATTTTATATTTTTATTTCCCAAGCAAGAATAATATTCTCATTATTTCATTCGCTGTTCGTCAAAATAATTTATTTGTTGCCCAAAAATATTTACAGTACATAAATTTTGCAAACAATATTGAAAGCCATTTCATCAATGATATTGATTTAACTGCAACATTTATTGCTCAATACTCCTTAAACAATATCAAACCGAACTATTTATCAGTAAAACAAAAATCCATATTAAAATATATTGTTTCCGGCCTAATGAATAAAGAAATTTCTAAGATTACTGATCTCTCTACCCGAACAGTAGAAAAGCATGTCTCAAATATATGTAAAATTTTAAATGTGAAAAATAGAAACCAACTTATTTCACAATATTCTTTCTATGCAGACAAAAGAGAAATTTATGATTTCTCAAAAGCAACGGCTTGTGCCTCGGTGGCAAAAGTAAATAAACAAGCTAGCTATAAACTGAACAATACCTGACAGGACGAAGCTATATTCAAAGGCCCATATAAATAAGGCCAATTGATGTGTTGCTACAAGATAATACTGTGAAATTTGATACATTGCACCAAGAAATGAAATTGAAAATCCAGTTGCCACCATCACTAATGATTTAGAAAGCACATTGCTATCAGCTTTATCTTTATCATCTACAACAACTAAAATATAAGAATTTGCAGAGGTTTGGAATAAACACATCATTACACCCAAAAGAGGAATTAATATTAATACCAAAGATAAATTGACTCTGCTTTCAAGCCAAAGTCCCCATAATATCATTAATACCATGGTACCGACTGAAGACAATACAATCGCATGTTTCATGCCAATTAAACGAGTTACTATAACAGATAGGTTTTTGCTAAAAAAGTTACCACCCCATAGCGAAATCATTATCAGTGCAACTGTCGTTAATGAGTAGCCAATATACAGATAGAAGTAGATTGGCAGCGCGATGAATATCCAATATAAACAAAGCTTATTAATTAGTATGATCACGAGTGAAATACTATAACTTCTGTTTTTAAAGAGTGCGAAATTTAAAATAGGTGTCTTTACTCTTTTGATATTCAGAAAATAGATAAGGCATAAAATAACTGGCACAACCCCTAAAATAATTTTTACATTAAGCGATACTTCTTTAGATACAACTAAATCACTTAAAGCAAATAACATACCAATACTGATACCGATTGATAGAAAGCCAAATAAATCTAACTTAATTTTCTCTTTTGGAAAGGGAACATAAAAATATTTCCAAACATAGTACAAACTGATTAAGCCAAACGGGACATTAATAAAAAAAGCAAAGCGCCATGACATATATTGCGAAAAAACAGCCCCAATTAATTGCCCAGCACAAGCAGAAGCAACGGAATATAAACCAATTTTAGCCGAAACTGATACCATGCTGCTTGATAAGCGAATCATACTTGTTTGAGAAATAGGGAGCAGTAATGCAGCAAAAAACCCTTGCGCAACCCTAAACACCACCAATGAATCAATATTCCAAGCTAAGCCACAAAGTACAGATGAAGCTATGAATCCGATCAGTGAAAAAATCATAGGATTTCGACTGCCTAGCCTATTTGACAACCAAACCGAAATTGGAATAAATACCCCAAAAGAAACTAAATAACTTGTAATAGAAAGCTTTGCAGCAAAAACACCAGTATGTAATGACTTACCGATATCAGGCAAAATATTGTTGAGCACGGTCATGTCAATCAATTCCATTGCCATGACAAGTAATATGCCAAAAAACATTTTTTTCTGTTGCTTATCGTCCATATTTTTCACACTTGTTTATTTTGTTGTGGTATTTAAGATTAAATATCTTAATATCTTTTTATTTGATAACAATATTTTATCTTAAATGTTTCTCATTCGCCTTAATAGATCGTAGTTTCTAGGAAAGAGTTTTAGCAACAAATTTGATATAATGTTTACACATTAAATTCAATATTCATAACCATGAAAATTTCTGATCATTTTGACGGTGGAGCAATTGATGTTCTACAAATTAACCAAAATTCTGCAAAATTAAATATAAGAAAGGACAGCCATTCTGACTTCACACAATGGTTTTATTTCCGTGTTTATACGGATGATCTTAGTATTTGTTCGTTTGAATTGAATAATGCTGGTCAATCTGCTTATCCAGAAGGATGGGAAAATTATCATCCTGTTTATTCATACGACAGAAAGCACTGGCACAGAATTACAGATACGCAGTATGATGGCCATTCACTTAAATTTAATTTAATCCCAAAACAAAAATCTTTTTATATTGCTTACTTTGCACCCTATTCTTACGACCGCCACTTAGACCTATTAGGCCAAGCACAGCTGTCAGAACAGTGTGAACTTATTAATCTATGCCAAACCATTGATGGTAGAGAGTTAGATCTACTTAAAATTGGCTCTGGTAAAAAAGTCTATTGGATAACTGCAAGACAACATCCAGGCGAGACTATGGCTGAATGGTTTGTGGAAGGCTTTATTGAACGTCTATTAAACAAAAATGACCCAATTGCACAAAAACTACTTAATGAAGTTACTTTCTACATTGTGCCAAATATGAACCCAGATGGCGCTGCGAGAGGTAACCTTAGAACAAACGCTGCAGGTGCTAACCTAAATCGTGAATGGTTAACGCCCTCTAAAGACAAGAGCCCAGAAGTTTACGCTGTGCTTAACTATATGACCAAAATAGGCGTTGATTTGTCATTAGATATTCATGGCGACGAAGCAATCCCATATAACTTTGTTGCAGGCAGTGAAGGTACGCCAAGCTATTCAAATAAAAGAAAACAATTAGAAGATAATTTTAAGTCAATTTTACTTTCTGTTAGTCAAGAATTCCAAGTAGAACAAGGTTATGACCTAACACCAGCAGGGGAGGCAGATTTACTCAAAGCAACTGACCATATTGCCAATAAATTTGACTGTTTGGCTTTTACAATTGAAATGCCTTTTAAAGACAATGATCACTTCCCTGACTTAGCTCATGGCTGGTCACCAGACCGCTGTAAACAATTTGCCTATGACGTATTGATTACATTATCAAAACTAACAAAAAGTATTTAACCTTTTTGGGTTATTCCTAATCAACTGTCATCTTTATATCATCTCTATATCGAATTCAATTATGAGATGTACAGATACAATGAAAATAATAAAAATGGTTGCTTTATGTCTTGCCATAAGTTTAATTTTTATCTGCCTATATGCCGTTCTAAATCAAACACATATTTCAAATCAAACACGTTTTCAACATTTTGGTAGCAATGCAAATTTTTATTTATATCCATCAGACAACTCATAAACTAGCCTAACTCATTAATTTGCTTACTTAGGAATTTTTCTCTATACCTTTTCTAATATCAATTTAGCCTAGAAGTGGTATGCAGTATTGCATTAAGTTAACGATTAATATGCTCTTGCTTTGCATTGCACTTAATCTATATTCACTACCTAAACAGGCAACTGATCATTCAAGCACTACTCAAACAAACCAATTCATTTCAATATTAAATGACCAACAAACAGCCGTTGGAAACATTTTATATAATTTGGAAGTCTCATCAACATCAGGTGTAACACAAAGAGGTGATCCAAAGCAATCAATTCAATCTTTACAGTCAGCTATAAAACTATTGAGCACAGACAGCTATGCTTTCTTACAATTTAACTTTTCATTAGCTTCATTACAAGTTATGACAGGCGACTTAGAAGGTGCAAAAAAGACTTATTCTGTTATCCAGAAATCAGCGCCTAATAATCAATTACTTCAGACTTTTTTAGCTGCATATTCACTCATCTGGGCGCCAAATAACACAGAAAAATATCTCGAAAAATTATCTGATACTGGTTGGAATAAAGCATCAACTTATACCAAGGCAATTCATATTGCAGCCCAGAGCTTCAACTTAAAAATAAACGAAGTTGCCCAGACTGAGAATAAATCTATCATTCCTGATATTCTGAGTAAAAATAGTGGAAAAGGCGTCGTTATTGTAACACTAGGTTATGCGCTGAATGAAGATGGCGCAATTAACCCAATTATGAAAGACCGCCTTGAAGTCACCTTAAGTGCATTTAATCGGTTCCCACAATCCAGAATCATTGTAAGTGGATCTGACCCTAGAGGCGGGGTAACTGAGGCATATCAAATGTCTAATTGGTTATCAAAAAATGGCGTACCTAGTGATCATATTATTATGGAAGACCAAGCAGATAGCACCATATGGAATGCACTATATAGCATTAACGTGATACAAAAAATGAATAACCTAATTGGGGCAGAGGTTGTAAAAAATATCATACTAATTAGCTCTTCTGCCCATATTAGACGAGGAACATCTGACTTTAATCAAGCGCTAGCCAATCAGAATTTGTTAACTGAAATCGGGCTATATAACCTCACTTGCTCAAGCCCAGGATATGACATAAACCGCCCAATCACAACCCAGGAAAAAGCACTTATTATTCGCGACACACTCCAAACAGCTGGCTTATGGGCTATGCCTGGAATGGTCCATTAGCGCCATAAATTTGACAGATTAATCTCCAGTTGCTTTACTTCTCTTCATTATGTTTAAACAGCAAAAAATATAAATACGGCCAGGAAATACTATGAAAAAACTATTAATTACCATCTCAACTTTAATATTTGTTCTTTCAATGACAGCTTGCTCAAAAGATGACAAGCAAAAAGCAAAAGATGATATGGACAGTGCTGAACAAACTACGAAACAAACAGCAAATACTACCTGGGATGATACGAAAGACGGAGCCAGTGATGTTGCATCATCTACTAAGGATGCTGCCGATGATGTGGCCACTTCATCCAAAGAAACTGCTAGTGATGTAGCTGATGGTAGCAAGAAAGCTTGGAATGACACCAAAAAGGCGACTGATGAAGCTGCAGATGTGACCGGTGAGAAAACAAAAGAAGCTTGGAACGACACTCAAAAAGCAGTCACACAATAATTATTTCTGCATACCCCATCGATTTACAATAAGCGAGCCTACACAAGCGATAATCCCACCCATAATTGACCCTATGATTGGCATTTGAGACAGAAAAATCCAACTCAAAAGCATGGTTAATATTGGCATATAATATAAATAGGTTGCTGCTTTTGCTGCTGGAATATATTTAAAACAATTGCACCAAGCGCTATAAGCAATAGCGCCAGGGAAAATTCCCATATAAATTACAGTTAAATTTGCTGTGCAACTCGCTTGTAACATTTCAGAATAAGCATCAGGCGCATAAAACAATAACATGATCGTACCAAGCCAAATACTATATGAAGTAATTTCAATTGGACTGTACCTTTTCTTAAGATACCGTTTTTGTAGTACAGAATAAATTGCAGCACACAGCGCAGCTAAATAAATACTAAAAATACCATCGCCCATATTAAATTTGTCTTCACTTAAGAAAATAATGCCTGCACCAAGAATACTAACGATCAAACCAAGCAACCCGATTTTATTCATTCTTTCATTTAAAAAAAACATCGCAATTATCGCGACAAAAACAGGCACTTGGGCAATAATAAAATTTGCAACACTGGCATTAACGGATATTTCACCATAATTGAGCAAGACATTATAAATTGCAAATCCTAAAAAACCTAACAGACAAAAGCCCCAAAAATCCTGTATTTCTGGTTTATGTTTTTTCTTTACAAAGTAAAAGACAATTAACATGGCTATTGAGGCAACTAAATAACGATAAAAAGCCATTCCCCCTGCAGAAAACTCTCCCATGGTATAGCGAATACCAACAAAAGCGGATGACCATAGAGTGACAGTGACAATAACAGACAAAATTGCGTTATTTCTCATACGATTAATAAGTTGCCACGTTATTGATTCACTTTCTTATATGACGCCTTAAGAATTTTTTCTAAACTATCAAATACTTCCACATAAGGTGAACTTTTACGATAAACCAATGCTATTCGTCTAAATGGCTGTGGATCTTCAAACTCCAGAAAGACAATTGGGTTACTGGTACAAGCTTCTGTACAATTACAGTCACGCTTTGTAGTCGCAATCTTAGGCATAACGGTAATCCCCAAATTTACTTGAACCATTTGGCGTAATGTTTCTAGGCTTGTTGCTGTGTCATCAAACGTTAGCTCGTGGTCTATGGCAATTATTTGGTCTCGCAAGCAATGCCCCTGTTGTAAAATCAACATATGCTCTGACCTAATATCTTCTAATGAGATTTTTTTTCTTTTGGCTAAAGGATGGTTTTTATGGACTGCCACTAGAAATTTATCTTGAAATAGCTCCTTGCAAATGATGTCTGCCTGATTTACTGGCATTGCTAATAAAGCGGCATCTATCGAACCTGAATTTAGCTTTTGGAGTAAAATTTCAGTTTTTTCTTCAATAGGGACAATTTGTAAATCTGGATGCTTTGAATGAATATCAGGAAGAAATTTGGGAATATAGTATTGTGCTAATGTTGGAAACACGCCCAATTTTATTTTAGCCGTAAATGGATTTTTACTTAAATTAATAATATTTTGAAAATCTTCTTTTAAAAGTAGTATTTCTTGTGCTTTCGCAATGATTTTTTCACCAATTGGTGTGATTAGAACTTGTTTTTTATAGCGCTCAAATAATTTTAAATCGAGCTCATTCTCCATCTTTTTTATTTGCATACTTAATGCAGGTTGGCTCACGTAACATTTATCTGCAGCAATATGAAAACTCTGATATTTAGCCACAGCAATAATATATTCTAAGTCTCTAAAATTCATCAGCTTGAACCTTTATTAAAAATAAGTTTTTGTATCACTCTATAACTTAATTTTACGCGATAATTAGCGCAAAGTGAGCTACAATTGGTATAAGCATATAAAATAAATAGCAAAACTTGAAAATATGAGCAAAGATTACACTGCTGAGTCAATTGAGGTACTTTCAGGGCTAGACCCAGTTAAGCGCCGTCCGGGCATGTATACTGATACCTCACATCCAAATCATCTTGCTCAAGAAGTGCTTGATAATAGTGTTGATGAGGCATTAGCAGGTTTTGCAAATGAAATCACATTAAGACTGTATCCTGATAATGCCGTTGAGGTTGAAGATAATGGCCGGGGTATGCCGATAGATATCCATAAAGAACAAGGGGTATCCGGTGTTGAGCTCATCCTAACAAAATTACATGCAGGTGGAAAATTCTCCTCCGATAACTATAAATACTCCGGTGGATTACACGGTGTGGGTGTATCCGTTGTTAATGCCTTATCAACACGTCTAGAAGTAGAGATTAAACGGGATGGTGGTCGTCATGTCATTGCCTTTGAAAATGGCGATATGGTTGAATCACTCGAACAGGTCGGAACCGTTGGCAAAAAAAATACAGGTACCAAAGTTAAGTTTTGGGTTGATCCTAGATATTTCGATTCACCAAAATACGTAATCAAAAAACTTAAAAATTTACTTAAAGCCAAAGCGGTTCTATGCGCAGGCTTAACAATTCATTTTGAGAATTTACAAAACGGCGAAAAAGAGACCTGGCTTTATACAGGTGGTCTTAGTGACTACCTATCAGAACAAACAAGTGAATTTGCTATTTTACCAGAAACACCTTTTACGGGTAATGGTACAGATGTTGACGATATGGTTGTGGACTGGTCTATCTGTTGGCCGCAAGAGGCAGATGAATTCTGCGCTGAGTCTTATGTTAATTTAATTCCAACCATTCTTGGTGGAACGCATGTAAATGGGTTTAGGACTGGCTTGTTAGAAGCCATGCGGGAATTTTGTGAACTACATAATATGTTACCTCGAGGTGTCAAACTGACAGGTGATGATGTCTTTGCTGGCTGTGCCTATGTATTGTCATTAAAAATGCAAGAACCACAGTTTTCAGGCCAAACGAAAGAACGCTTATCGTCACGCTCCTGTGTTTCATTTATATCTTCAAAAGTTAAAGATGCCTTTAGTTTATGGTTAAACCATCATGTACATATTGCGACGCAAATTGCAGAACAAATTATTACTAAAGCCCAAAAACGCTTAAAGGCTTCTAAGAAAGTGATTCGTAAAAGAGTCACAGCTGGGCCTCAACTACCAGGGAAATTAACCGATTGTATTAGCCAAGATTTATCCATTACCGAGTTATTTTTGGTCGAAGGTGACTCTGCTGGAGGCTCTGCAAAACAAGCGCGTGAGAAAGAATATCAGGCAATAATGCCCCTGCGTGGTAAAATACTAAATACCTGGGAGGTCGATTCTTCTGAAGTATTGGGTTCTCAAGAAATTCATGATATTTCCGTTGCCATTGGCGTTGACCCTGACAGCCAAGATATAAGCGGATTAAGATATGGTAAAGTATGTATTCTGGCTGATGCTGATTCTGATGGCCTCCATATTGCCACCCTACTTTGCGCTTTATTTTTAAAACATTTCCCGACACTGGTTAAAGAAGGACATATATTTGTCTCTATGCCACCATTATTCAGAGTTGATATTGGTAAAGAAGTCCATTATGCGCTTGATGAAGAAGAGCGGGACCATATCATACATAAAGCTGAAAAAGATAAACGCTCAGGTAAAATTAATGTCCTACGTTTTAAAGGACTGGGAGAAATGAACCCTTCTCAGCTACGTGAATCAACCATGCTGCCAGATACACGTCGCTTGGTTCAACTCACTTTCTCAGAAGAAATCCATGATGATATTGAGTCAATGGATCAACTATTATCTAAAAAACGTGCTGGTGATCGTAAGTCATGGTTAGAATCAGAGGGTAATCTTGTTGATTTGGAAGTATGAGACATCGACAGAAGGAACTATAAAATATAGACTCAAATGAATCAAATAGACTCTATGTGACAATATCTTACTGACTCATCAATTAAAGGTTTGAGGGATTTTCTTGTACCCTTTTGACCAAATTGCACCAAAAAGTACCCCTATAGTTAGTCGCCCCTGAAAAACTCTTGCAGGCTATATTCTATATGCATTTGAGGTGATATTTTGAGATAGAACAAAGCTAAACTCTCTTGCCACTGGCAATTCTATCCTGTAAATCATAGATCACGCCTTTATCAGGGTGTATGAGCTGCCATAACTCCATCAACTGCCCACAATATCGGCATACCAATGGATTTCTATTTGCAACTTCTTCAAAGAACTGGGCATAGCTAACCCTTGATACAGATAGCATCCTATCTACTAAATCACCTGCAACATCCGCTATTTTAGTATAGAGTTTTCTGAATACCTTTG
>JAOMSY010000150.1 GCA_028355575.1 Francisellaceae bacterium
TAAAAAATTAATGATTGGGGTATTCATCGTATTAAGTACTATTAGTTTAACAGCATTAGCAAGTCCAAGTCATACAGTTCCAAATCAAGCATCAGCTGTTGTCACTGTTCATCATTCTGGCTTATCAAAATTAGATGGATGTAAGTAAATATTGCAATATAGGGCGCTAGCATCCAATATTATTGACAGTATGGCTTAATTTATAATATGAATGACTCAGCTAATTGTCAGTGCAATACTTCCGGTATTTATTCTTATATTTTTGGGCTGGTTGACTGTAAAAATTAAACTAGTTGGTCAAGACGCCCATAAGACTTGTGCAAGCTTAGTAACCTATTATGTTTTTCCTGCACTACTTTTTGTAAATACAGCCTCAGCGAAACCGAGCCAAATCCTAGATATTAAATGGATGGGTGCATTTTTATTGTCAATTTCGGTTATTTGGATAATCTGTTTTCTTGTTGGTCGAAGGTGCTTTAAAGAGTCTGTCCGCGATAGTGTGATGCAATCCATGTTATGTACATTTACAGATATGGGCGGTATGGGTATTCCATTTTTGATGCAGATTATAGGCTCAGCTGCCTTAATATCCGTAGCAAAAGCAAATTTTGTGGTTTCATTAACTTTAATTCCAATTACTATTTTCTTGCTTGAAATGCATTCAGAATCTACGAAATCTAAAGGACAAATTATTCTCTATGCCTTATTCAAGTCATTTAAAAAACCCATGTTTTTAGCTGTAGTTATTGGTGCAATGATTAGTTTTACTGGTGTGTATACATCAATGCCATCTGTCGCGATAAACACGATGAAACATATCTCAAATGCTTGTGTATTTGTTTCACTCTTTACAGTTGGCTTAGCACTATATGGTATTAGATTAAGGCTAAGTCTTTTATTTATTTTCAACTTAATTATGAAAAGTTTAATAAGTGGCTTTATCGCCTGGGGAATTGTTCTTATGTTCGGTATTAGTGGGGATGCTGGGAAAGAATTAGTTTACTTAGTCGCTTTGCCTACTGCGACAATCGCAACAATATTTGCATTGCAATGGCGAGCTTTACCGGAAGAGGCAACAAGCTTATATTTATCAACGACGGTGTTATCATTGATAACATTGCCTATGTGGATGTATCTATTAAGCTAGACGCTAGTGTATTGCCATATACCTCCATATAAGGCCGGACTACTCGTCATGTATGTTCCGGTATTGATTTCAATAAATTTATTTTTATCATATGAGAATGCAGATGGATATGTCCCAAAGTTATATTCCGTGTGTGCACTTATCGAGCTGTTTGTGCATTCAATGCTTCCGTCTTTGTATGTAATGATGCGATTATATAGTTTGCCTGGATAAGACTTTAGTGTGTATAACTGTAAGAATTCTTCACCATTTTGACTATTTTCTTGATTCATGGGGATTAGTTGTACATAGGTGTATTGGCCTTGGCTGTTCTTACATTGATTAGGGTTTAGATTGCTTTTTATCAGTTGGGTATTATCAGAGAATGTACCATTTTTCGATGCAAGTATGGTGTATTCAAGTGTATTATTTAGGCCATTGTTTGTTTCAAGTACTTTGTTATCACCAACTGCAGCAATAGCAGCATAGTTGCCATTATCGTAAGATGACATAGTGGATGGCGTGTTAATACCAATTGGTTCTCCATTTGTACCAGTTTTTATACTAAACCAATATGCCCCGAGGTATGGTGTATTGGCACTATTGTGAGTATTGTTAGATGTAACGATAAAATTATTATCACCCAAATTTGCCAAAGATGGGTTCTCACCACGGCCAATATTAACGCTATCTAGTCTATCTATTTTATATTCTTTATCACTGCTGTCATAATATACTTTAAGTAAGAAAGCCTCTAAAGCAGGTGCATTTTGGGTTGATGTGACCATGACATAATAGTTATTCCCACTTTTGTCACTACTTAACCATTGAAGTGATGGCTGAGAACCTGGTGTAAAATTTATATTTAAAACACGACTAATATCATAATCGGTTTTATTATTGAATTCGCCTTTTTTGATATTAACTATATCACCCATGATATAACTTGTATGATGGCAGTCGCCAGAGGTTATGCATACTTTTGGGAATACCGAGTGTACTTCAAAATAACTCGTAGTATCATCTGAAGTTGAACCTACAAATGGTGCAATAGAAGTATATCCAGGGTTCATAGTTGATCGCCCTAACAGCTGAGTGTATCCATCATTACTAAACTGATTTGATGCATAAGTAAATGTAGTAATTGTAGTAAGTAGTATTGTTATTACGGGCTTAAGTTTCATTTTACTTCCTTTTAATTATGTGAGGCGCATTATAAGTTATTAGAGTTTGTTCACAATATGCTTGGAAATATCTTTACCTACTGAATTCTGAGGATTTTATTGTGACGGCATAATTTCGATCATTCACGTTAAGTCATTCTCAGTGTCTAAAAATCTATATAAATACAAATAAATCATAAGCATTGGTCAATATTTTTATTTAGTCTCAAATACAAAAAATGA
>JAOMSY010000151.1 GCA_028355575.1 Francisellaceae bacterium
ATGGGTATGCACGCTGCGGTAAATCTTCAAATGTAAGCTCGTTAGTATGTTCAGAATTAAACATGAATAATTGCTCACAATCACCACGCTTTTGTATCCAATCTAATCTAGTTTTAGGAAGCCCAGCATTAAGGTCATTTTGAAAATTATCTTGAGTGTATTCTCCTGACGTATCATATAATACGATATCAGGGTTTTTAACCATACCCGCTTCAGATTGTGTATCTTGCTGCTTAATCTTCCGCATCGGTACTCGAATATCATCTTCTTCTATATAAATTTTTTGTGATGACTGATAAGGCTGCCTTAAGGCTTGCGAGATATTATCAACCGTGTTTTGTGATTTTTTTGATTTCAATGTAAACCTCCATGTGTTTTGGAGGAAGGAATGTTTGTTATGAAATTACTTAAAAAGTATCATTCAACAATCACAACTTCCTACGCTAGTGTTAACTAGATCAGGTTCTAAGGGATCTGCAATTGCAATCTCAGCCTTTCGGCACCCCTGGCGATCTACAATCATAAAAACACTATCATCAGTATCAAGTCAATTGTGACAGCCAAACAAAATTTAAAATGTTTTACTTATAAAAATAAAATTGCCATGGTCTAATAAATTTAAAACCACTGCTTGATTACTTGTTTATGGACTATGAAAGATACCAACGCCACTTCCCAATTATTGGTATAGAAGGCCAACAAAAATTACTCAACGCTAAAATTTGTATTGTAGGGTGTGGAGGTCTCGGCGCACCTGTTGCCCTCTATCTTGCCGCTGCTGGTATCGGTAAAATCGGGTTGGTTGATGCTGATATCGTTGACCTATCAAATTTACAAAGACAAATTATTTATAAGGAATCTGACATTAATAAACCCAAAGTTGAATGTGCTCAAGAGGCACTACAAACACTTAATTCAACTATTGCCATACAGGCCTACCCTGTAAGGTTAAACGCAGATAATATTCATACAATTATTAAAGATTATGATCTAATTATTGATGGATCAGATAACTTTGAAACAAAATATTTAGTCAATGATATTTGTTGCCAATTAGGCATACCCTTCATTAGTGCCAGCATATTAAAACATTGTGGACAACTACTTATTAGCAATGCAAAAACGGGGTGCTATCGCTGTATCTACCCAGAAAAAACACCTGATGACCTTGTTCCTAATTGTGCACAAGCTGGCGTAATGGGATATTTAGTCGGTATCATTGGCACCATGATTGCGAACCTAGCTAGTAATTATTTCTTATCACGGGAGAAAATAGAATTTAATACATTAATGGTTTATGACTCCAACATAATGAGTTTCAAAAAATATAAATTTCATCAAAATAAGTCCTGTTTAGCTTGTATTGAGCATCAACATCCAAAATACGAATCGTCACCAATACCAGACTATAACATTAATCCAAAAGACTTATCTGCATTCAAGATAGTAGACATTAGAGAGCACTGGGAGCGCAAAATATCACCCTTATCTTATGAGCATATTCATATATTACTCAATGATATTAAGTATTTAAGCAATCCGATATCAACCAGTAAACCAATATTATTCGTTTGTAAATCGGGTATACGCAGCAATAAAGCTGCGCATCAATATCATAAACTTTTTCCTGAGCTTAAAGGTTTCAGTTTGAAAGGTGGCTTACGGTCTAGGTCAGCTGTTTAATCTGAACTTAAACATTGGTCAGGCTCTTCTGCTTCAAAATTTTACTTCCATCTACTCAATATATTTGGCTTGATACCAAAAGAGTTAATAGCCTCAGTTATGCTATACCCTTGGTAAATTTTTAGCGGCATGACTTCTTCTTTAAATTCACGACTACATTTACGTCGTTATAGTATTTCTTACACTCCTATGGATAAATTAGTTCTGAAGGATCCCACCTCATGATGATTAATATTTTCTCAACAAGTAAACAGGGGGTATTACCTTGGTATAAAATTATACTAACCGTCTAATGCTTATAGCAATTTTACATGTTAATCTATTGTTCCTGAGCAAAGTTAATCATATACTTCAATGAAAAAATCCTATCAAATTGTCATTTTGTCAATGACCCTATCTGGCGCATCCTATAATGCCTATGCTGAAAAAATGGAATGTATGTTGGAGGTAACTTTGGTGGTATTATCCATGGACAAGATATTAGTACTGGATTTACCGCAGAAGGCATAATCGGTTATAAAGCAACAAAGCACACAGCATATCAATTAGTTGGCATGTATGGCGCAGAATATAATAGCTGGTTGATGGCAGAAGGATTATTAAAACTCCCAATTGGCAGATTCATAACGCCCTATTTACTTGTTGGTGCCGGTTATACGCATCTCCCGAACAACAATGCTGGGGTAGAGATTGGAGGTGGTGTGAATTTGAATATTACTCAAGATGTTTCATTATTAGCTCAGTATAAGTACATACAGACATTCGGGTCAAATACGCCTTATGCCAACGTTATCAGCGGGGGTATTACCTATTATTTTTGTACATAAAAGATAGCCACATCA
>JAOMSY010000152.1 GCA_028355575.1 Francisellaceae bacterium
GGCTTATTACATCTAAGTATTCCGTACCACAAGGCAGACCCATTTCGTTTATTTTCAATAACAGATCACGCGCCTGTCTTAAGCCTTTATTAATATTAAACGTACTATTTAAATCAGGGTCATTAATTAAGCCCTTCCATCCAACTGTTGTTCTAGGTTTTTCAAAATAAACACGCATAATAATGACTAACTCATTTTTATGCTTTTCTACTTGTTCTGCTAGCTTACCGGCATATTCTAAAGCTGCTTTAGTATCATGCATAGAACAAGGACCAACTACAACAACCAACCTGTCATCCTTTGAATGCAGAACATTCGATATATCTCCACGTGCTTGTAATACAGTTTTTTCAACTTTACGTGTGATAGGCAATTCTTCCAAAATTACTAACGCAGGAACTAATGCCCTCATGCCATTAATACGAGTGTCATCTGTTACATAATTGCTCAAGGCCGATCCTTAAAATTACTTAAAATAAAAATATCCAGTAATACTAACAAATCTTAAGGCGGATTAAACCTACAATCGCGACACCGAACACTTTATGTTAAAATAGTGGCCCGCAAGCTGAGGTGATAAAACACTGAGCAATATTACTTTAGAGGAAAGGATAAAAATACAAACTTTAAATAACAAGGGTTATAAAGTCGTAGAAATAGCAAATTATATTGGAAGACATAAAGGGAGCTATCCAAAACAGGTACTGATTGCCAGTATGAGTATCGCTATGCTCAAGAGCTAACAAGCTCAAACATGATCCATGAGTTTACCCAAGGCCCTACGATAGAAACCATTAGGATCATAGAAAATAAAATTTTAATATAATAATCGAGTTCAGAGCAAATTTCAGGATGGATTAAGGCTCATCATGAAATTACGGTGAGCCACACCTGGATCTATCAACATATTGAGCGTGATAGAAAGGCTGAAGGTGAGTGATCTAATCATTTACGCCACGGTAAATACTCTAGTGGAATCTCCAGAAGTTATTAATGAGCGCAGGCGACTCGGTGATTTTGAAATAGATCTAATTATAGGTCTCAAAAACAGAGGTGCTATTTTAAGTATGATTGATCGACTGAGTCGTCATTGTCTTTTGCATAAATTAAATGACAAGAGCGCTACTGAGATTGAAGAATCAGTAATCAAAGCATTAGCAATTTATACTGGTGAAAAATAAAGTATCACTTCAGATAACAGAATTTACGAATCATACAGCTATATCAGAATCTTTAGGTGTTAAGTATTATTTCACACATCCGTACGCCTCATATGAAAGAGGTAATATTGAAAATTTAAATTGTTTAGCACGCTAATAAATTATCTAGGATACTGGCTTTACAGACATGGATGGTAGTTCTGTGAAAGCAACTGAGGGAAAACTGAACAATAGACAAAGAAAAATATTATGGTTCAGAACGCCAATGGAATATAATAATTTCAAATTTAAGAGCTTAGTGTCTCGATTGTAGGTTTATTCCGCCTAAAGCAGCAAGATAAAGACTAAAGAAATAACGCTATAATTAACCACTTTTGCGTCCAAAAGATATCTCTTTTTAACAATTCGAATATCATATTATGCCCTGTTTAATAAAACATATAGGTATTGTTTGTAATTTGAATTATTTTTCAATAGAATAATCCAGCTTTAAAATATATAAAATCATACATACATTGGAGTTTGATATGTACGCAGTGGTTAAGTCTGGCGGTAAGCAGTACAAAGTTAAAGAAGGTAGTGTTGTTAAGCTAGAAAAAATTGAAAAAGGCGTTGGCGATAAAGTTGAGTTAGATCAAGTACTTTTAGTGGCTAACGGTAAAGAGACTAAGTTTGGCTCACCATTTGTTGAAGGTAGCAAAGTTATTGGTGAAGTTGTTGAACAAGGTCGCGGTGACAAAATTAAAATTATTAAATTTAAAAGACGTAAGCACCACATGAAACAACAAGGTCATCGTCAATATTATACTGCGGTTAAAGTAACAGAAATTAACTAAGTTAAATTTAAGGATATAAAATGGCTCATAAAAAAGCTGGTGGTAGTACTCGTAACGGTCGTGACTCGAATCCAAAGTACCTTGGTGTTAAAATATATGGTGGTCAAGCAATTAAAGCTGGCAGCATTATTATTCGTCAACGTGGTACCAAAGTTCACCCTGCTGTAAATGTAGGTTGTGGTCGTGATCATACTTTATTTGCTAAAGCAGGCGGTGTAGTTAAATTCCACAAAGGTGGCGAAAACAACAGACAATTTGTTAGCGTTGTTCCTACTGAATCAAAAAATTAATGTTTGGCTGTACTAGCTCCATTACCAAGGAAAACTGTCGATCTAAGCCTAGATATAACCTGACACTTCGCTTGAAAAAGAAAAATTTATTCAATTTTATTATAAAGATAATTCAGCTCCCATGTATATCTCAAGCCAGCACTGCCCTCTCATTTGGATTTAACGGCTCATTATTCTCATTTACACTAAAGCAACCTTGTCTAAATTCAGCATAAAGCTTAATTGT
>JAOMSY010000153.1 GCA_028355575.1 Francisellaceae bacterium
TGGTTTTTGCACCCATTATAGGTGTATTAATTTCATGGGTAACAAAACAGTTTAGGAAGTTAAGCTGGAATTCTCAGAATGCAATGAGCGAAGTCACTCATACTGCTGAAGAGTCCATGACAAGCTATAAAGAGATCCGAATTTTTGGTGGACAGGAACAGCAATCTGCTAAGTTTTATAAGAGTGCACACTATACATATAGTCAACAAATTAAAACAATGATTATTGATTGTGCATCTTCGCCACTCATACAATTCATAGGCGGTTTAGTGGTTGCAGTTGCAATATTTATAGCTGCATATTATGCACCTAGTAAAGATGCAAATGGAGATGGGTGGATTTCTGCAGGTTCATTTATTGTCTTTATCACTTCAACTTTGGCTTTGTTACAACCAATCAAACGATTAACAAATGTCAATTCTACCATTCAAAAAGCAATTGCAGCAGCAGAAGGGCTATACGAACTGCTTGATCAACCTGATGAAAATGACAATGGTAACTATGAAACCAAAAAAGCAATTGGTCATTATCAGCTTAAAGGGCTTGAATTTAAATATAATCCGACTAGCGAGTTAGTTCTAAAAGGAATTGATTTAGAAATTCAACCTGGACAGACAGTTGCTTTTGTTGGTGCATCTGGTGGTGGTAAAACGACTGTTGTGAATTTATTGATTCGTTTTTATGAAGCAACATCTGGTGAAATATTATTAGATGGCGTAAATATCAATGATTATAAACTAGCTAATTTGAGAGATCAAATTGCGATGGTCTCACAGCATGTGAGCTTATTTAACGATACCTTATATAATAACATTGCTTTCGGTAAGAAAGGAGATACAAATGTCGCCAATGTAACTGAGGCAGCAAAAGCCGCCTACGCTTGGCGCTTTATTAAAGACCTACCAGAGGGGTTAAATACTCTGATTGGTGAAAATGGTTATGGTTTGTCTGGCGGACAAAGGCAACGTGTTGCTATTGCTCGTGCAATATTAAAAGATGCGCCTATATTAATTTTAGATGAAGCGACAAGTGCGCTGGATACAGAGTCAGAAAGATTTGTTCAAAAAGCCTTAGATGAATTAATGGTTGGGAAGACAACATTCGTTGTTGCGCATAGGCTGAGTACCATTGAAAATGCAGATAAAATTGTGGTTATGGATAAAGGCTTATTGGCAGAACAAGGAACCCATGATGAGTTATTGGCCAAGAATGGTGTTTATGCTAATTTATACAATAAAGCTAAAAGTCTGAATCTTGATGCTATAGAGTAAGTGCCTTGTAAATGAATTTTATTGAAAAACACTGGTATAAAAAAGGGTTAACCTGGCTTACAATCTTACTCTTACCAGTTTCATATCTGTATTATTTTATTTCCATTATCCGTAAGCATATATTAATATCAAAAGCCAGCAAAAATGTTGGTGTTCCAATTGTCATAGTCGGAAATATTAATATTGGTGGGGTAGGTAAAAGCCCATTTGTTTCAAGCTTAGTATCACATCTAATTCATAATGATTATCATCCTGGCATAGTGAGTAGGGGTTATGGTGGTAAGGCAGAAAGCTATCCTTTATTGGTAAATAATAATACGGCAGTAATTGCATCGGGCGATGAGCCAAAAATGCTTTATGAGCAAACAAGATGCCCATTTGTGGTTGATCCTAATCGATCAGAAGCAGTAAAATATTTGTGTGAACAATTTCCAGAAGTCGATGTGGTTATAAGTGATGATGGGTTACAACATTATAAATTATACCGAGATATAGAAATTGTGATTGTTGAGGGAAAACGGCGGTTTGGTAATCAGCAGATCATTCCAGCTGGACCATTAAGAGAGCCGGTTTCACGCTTAAAATCGGTTGATTTTTTGATATCGAATGGGGTGGAACTTCCAGAATATTATCAGATGTCTTTATTACCAGTTTCAGTTGTAAATATTACTGATAAGTCAGAGCTAGATCTTAATTGGCTTGAGAATAGACAGGTACATGCTGTATCTGGAATCGGTAACCCAAATCGATTTTTTAGTAGCCTTAAAGAATTAGGTGCTATATTAACGGAACATCCATACCCAGATCATTATAGTTTCTCGAAGGATGATTTAACATTTAACGATGATGTACCAATTATAATGACGCATAAAGATGCTGTTAAGTGTGAAAATTTAAATGTTCCAAACATGTTCTATTTAAAGATCAATGCAAATATCGATCAGAAATTTTATGATGAATTTATTTTAAGGCTACAAAATTGTGCATTTGCACAGACTGTAAATAGATAATTTCAAGAGAAAATAGTCATTTTCTGCATAGAAGTGCAAAATGCTTACGCAAAAAATAGCATATCATCCCTACTCAAATCAAAATTCTGGTGCTTATAATCTATCAGTGCACAAAATTAATGCTATAAAAATAATATCGCTGGGTTAATTTTATGATTTCAGTGAATAATTAAGTGCATCAATATAGCTAACTTGATGGAGGTGTTATCGAATGGA
>JAOMSY010000154.1 GCA_028355575.1 Francisellaceae bacterium
CTGCCCTTTCAATGGAGTTAATTACTCAAGCGGCTGTATCTGCAACCACAAAAATTCATAATGTGTTAGATATCGGCTGCGGCGCTGGAAATAATGTTATTAAACTTACACAAGAAGTCGGTAAGGATTTTAATGTTGACTTGGTTGACTTAAGTCATCCTATGCTTGATCGAGCTAAAGAGCGTATTCAAAAAGTAAATAAAGGCACAATTACTACATATAAAGGTGACATCCGCGAAATTCTTTTAGATAAAGAAAAATATGATGTCATTACAGCCGCAGCTGTATTACATCATTTAAGAGATCATAATGACTGGGAGACAACATTTAGTAAGATATATACGTTACTTGCTAAAGGTGGTAGTTTTTGGATTACAGATTTAGTTACGCACGAAATAACATCTAATCAAAACCTAATGTGGCAACGCTATGGTGATTATTTGGTAACGCTTGGTGGAGAAGCGTATCGAGATAAAGTTTTTGAATATATAGAAAAAGAAGACTCACCTCGTCCACTTACGTATCAATTAGACTTATTGCGTAAAGTTGGCTTTAAGCAAGTTGATGTGTTGCATAAGAATTCAAGTTTTGCTGCTTTTGGGGCAATAAAATAAATAAACATACTTAGCAGCTATTAGTTTTTCTAAAATTCACTATGCTTCTTATTAGTTGTAATAACATTTATAATCAATGGACAATATTACAAAACAAAAATTAATAGAAGCCGCTAAACAAGCATTAGATAATGCATATTGTATTGTTTCAAATTTTCCTGTCGGTGCTGCAGTGCTCACTTCAAAAGGGAATATTTATAAGGGATGTAATACCGAGAGTGTCATATCTGGTATGGGCGTGTGTGCAGAGAGAAGTGCAATTGATCATGCTGTAGCAAATGGTGAATATCGGTATGTTGCTATAGCCGTTACCTCAAATAAAGAAGAGCCTATTAGGCCTTGTGGTATGTGTCGTCAATATATTGGTGAGTTTGCTCAAGTCAGTGAAAAGAATATTGAAATTATTATGTTAGGGTCAAATGGGAGTTCCGTTGAAAGTAGCATTAATGAGCTTTATCCAGATAGTTTTGGCCCAGCTGATTTAGGGATTAATCTAGATAAGTATAGGAAATAATAGATATACTTCACTATACTTTTAATCGTCAATAACACTAGGCTATTTATTATGGAATTTAACGTAAAGCTTTTAATACCAGTACTTTTGAGTGGTATATTTACTATTGGTTACAGTGAGCCTGAAGTGACTACGCAATGGTCAAATAATTTACCGGGATCAAACCAAAGTATTGAGCAAGTTCAAGCTGATATGAACGCTTCTGATAAGAAAGATAGTCAATCTGGTATGGCTGAACAAGTATTCCAAAAAGAACAAAATCGAAATGCTGCTTTACCATCTGATCCAAAGCTTTCAGATGAAGCACTAGATTATTTAACTTTTTGTAATGAGCAATTACCTAACCAGCTTCAAGATAAGTATGGTGCAAGGCTGTTAGCAGCATCTAATGTCAAAACAAAAAAGGCACAAAAAAGCACAATATTGAATTATTCAATTGATGCATTAAAAGGTAATTTACATCAGGAATATATGGTTAACTGCACCATAAAAAATGGTAAAGCAAAACTAGATATTTCAGAGAAATAGACATGGATATTGATCGTTGGTTTGTATTGAGGATCCTAAAATCAAATTAGAGCTAATATTTATAGTTATGTATGGTAAGTGAATAATGAAAATATTTATTATTAAAGTTAGTTTGTTAATGCTTTGTATGTTTTTAACTGCGTGTTCTGGAGAGACTCAAAGTGATGAGGGCTCTGTTAAGAATAAAAACAATGAGATAACAACATATGATCAATTACTTCAGGTTTTTGAAAACAAACAAATGATTCTTGTAGATTATTATATTAACAAAGTTTACACGGAAAAACAGATACGAGACAAATTTCCTTCTTTAGCTACTATTAATAATAAAATAAATATTAAAATGTTTGAACATGATTTCCAGTTAGGCAAGCTTGATCAAAATGGTAATATTATTTATTCAGGCGAGGTTAAATGGAATGTGGATGGTGTTGAGTACCGCCATGCATATAATTTTATATTTTTACCTTCAAATTCAGTGAATATAACTGGAAGTGATAGCAAAATTGATGGAAATAAGAGAGGGCCTATCCATGATTTTATTTTACATGGGGAGTTAGGTTCAACTGTAAAAGTATATGCTTATAATCCTTAATTTAAAGGATAACTAGCCTCGAGATGCGCGTTTACGCTCGTGTTCTTTGAGATGTTTCTTACGAAGACGTATACTCTTAGGTGTTACTTCAACAAGTTCATCATCTTCAATAAAGTCTAATGCATTTTCAAGCGTTAACCTGATTGGTGGGGTAAGGATGATGGCATCATCTTTACCTGATGCGCGCATGTTTGTTAATTGTTTTCCTTTCACAATATTTACGGTCAAGTCATTATCTTTTG
>JAOMSY010000155.1 GCA_028355575.1 Francisellaceae bacterium
CTTGTAGTAGCGATACACCAACTGATTTAATACCTTCATGAACGCCGATAACTTCATAGTTTTTATCAGACTGAGCATTCATATATTGCTGCTCTTGCAGCTTTCTTAGCAACATTAACTGGTCACGATACTTAGCAGCTAGCTCATAAGCCTCATCCTCTGAAGCTTTTTGCATACGACCACCAACGAGTGCTAACACATCGTTCAAATTCCCTGTTAGAAATGCCGTTAATGCTTCGACTTCTCGAGCATATTCATTCTGATCGATATATCCAACACAAGGCGCTGTACAACGTTTAATTTGATACTGTAAGCAAGGCCGGGTTCTTGCATTAAAGAAACTATCTTTACATTGCCTTACACGAAATATTTTTTGTAATAACGCTAATGTATCTTTCACGGAAGAAAGAGATACGTACGGCCCATAATAGGTATCAGTCTTATTTTTTTTCCCTCTATAGCCATATACCTTTGGGAATTTGTGACCGCTAACCACAATATATGGGTAGGCTTTATCATCTTTAAATAAAATATTATATTTTGGACGATGTCTTTTAATTAAATTACTTTCTAATATATACGCTTCATAATCACTATTAACCACAGTGACTTCAACATAATCAATTTGTCGCACCAGGCGAATCGTCTTGCTGTCTTTAGCCTTGCCTGAAAAATAACTATTTACTCGTTTTTTTAAGTTCTTAGCTTTCCCGACATAAATAATGACTGAATTAGCGTCATACATGCGATATATTCCAGGGGAAGATGGAATATTTTTCAAAAAGGTTTTTAAATTGAAATTAGCGTTATTATTCTCAACTGACATTGTGGCGCTCAATTAAAGCATTATTGAGAAGATAGAAAATGGGAATTTAGTTAGTTGCATCCATGTCTATCAATTTAAAACGGATGGCTAGATGGGTTAGCTCAACGTCACTATCAACCCCAAGCTTTTCAAATAAACGATAACGGTAACTATTAACTGTTTTAGGGCTCAAACAAAGCTGGTCGGCAATCTCATTAACTTTTTGACCACTGGTTATCATCACAAGAACTTGCATTTCTCTTTCTGATAATGAATCTAATGGGGTTTCTTCGTTATGAGATAAATGCTTCAGCGCAAGCTGTTGCGCAACTTCTGGGCTTAAGTAACGTTGACCTGCATTAACTGATTGAATTGCTTGAATCATCTCTTTAACACTTGCACCCTTAGTCATATAACCAGATGCGCCTGCTTGCAGAACTTTAGAAGGATAAGGCTCATCACCATATACCGTAACAATTAACACTTTTGTTTTAGGATAGTTTTTTACAATACGTTTTGTTGCTTCTAAACCCCCTATTCCAGGCATCTTAACATCCATCAAAACCACGTCAGGTCTTAATTTTTCAGTTAAAGATATTCCTTCTTCACCACTACGAGCTTCGCCAACTATTTCAATTCCTTGAATATCACATAAAAGTTTTTTTATGCCTAGTCTTACAAGATCATGGTCATCAACCAATAAAACCTTAATCAAACGAACCCCCTGCTGAGATGAAATAAGAAATATTACTTATGAAAATGCTACCATAATTGATCATACCCGTCATTAGCGACAACTCATTAATAAAATAAATAGTTAAGGTAAGCCTTGAATATTGAAATTCTATGACGATACATATAGTCAAGCCACACTAACTCAACTAAAATATCGTGCATATATAAACTCCATCCAATACTGCTATTTTATGGACACCTATAATTTCAAAGAACTCGAGCAAACGGCTCAAACTTATTGGTCTGAAAATAAGACTTTTAAAGCCACTGAAGATAAAACAAAAGAAAAGTATTACTGTCTTTCGATGCTACCCTACCCATCTGGCACACTACATATGGGACATGTGAGAAATTACACTTTAAGTGATGTCATTTCTCGCTATCAGAAAATGCTTGGAAAAAATGTTTTGCAACCAATGGGTTGGGATGCATTTGGCTTACCAGCAGAAAATGCAGCTATCAAACATAAAAAACCACCCGCTGAATGGACATATTCTAATATAGAACATATGAAAGAGCAGTTAAAGTCACTTGGCTTTGCTTATGACTGGGACAGGGAGTTAGCAACTTGCTCACCTAAATATTACAAATGGGAGCAGTGGTTTTTCATCCAGCTATACAACAAAGGAATTGTCTACAGAAAAAAATCCGTTGTGAACTGGGACCCTGTTGACCAAACGGTACTGGCTAATGAACAGGTTATAGATGGTCGTGGATGGCGTTCTGGTGCTTTAGTGGAAAAGAAAGAAATTCCACAATGGTTTGTAAAAATTACTGACTATGCAGAAGACCTACTGAAAGATATTGACAAGCTAGGCGGATGGCCAGAAGCGGTTAAGATTATGCAAACCAACTGGATTGGTAAATCTAAAGGTTTGTGTATTACATTTACAGAGACTACTTTAAATCAAGCCGTTGAAGTTTTTAC
>JAOMSY010000156.1 GCA_028355575.1 Francisellaceae bacterium
GCTAACGCAATGCTTTCTGATGAAGCAAATTATTGGCTTCCTGTAGATCAATATGTTGGTGGAATTGAGCATGCTATTTTACATTTACTGTATGCCCGTTTTTTCCATAAATTAATGCGCGACTTAAACTTAGTTAATTCTGATGAACCTTTCACAAACCTCTTAACACAAGGAATGGTATTGAAGGATGGTTCTAAAATGTCTAAGTCAAAAGGCAATACAGTTGATCCACAAACACTAATAGAGAAATTTGGTGCAGATACAGTTAGAGTATTTAGCATGTTTGCTGCACCACCAGAGCAATCACTAGAATGGGCTGATTCAGGTGTAGAGGGTTCACACCGCTTTTTGAAAAGAGTCTTTTCTTTATGTATTGATAATGCTGAAAAAAATTCACATATTAATCATTCCAAAACAGACCTAGATTTTTCAAACTTAAATTCTAATGATAAAAAATATAGAACCGAAATACACCAAACGCTTCAACAAGCTAATCACGATATCGTTAAAAATCAATTAAATACCGTTGTATCCGCTTGTATGAAATTGCTTAATATTTTACAGAATATTGAAAGCGAACACTTACTCTGCGAAGGAATATCAATATTATTAAGACTTTTGTCACCTACGGCACCGCATATTACACACCATTTGTGGCAAAAGTTAAAATTTGGGTCTAACATTACCATTGCAAATTGGCCTAAAGAAGATAGTAAAGCATTAATTAGTGATGAATTTACACTTATCGTACAAATTAATGGAAAGCTTAGAGCCAAACTTGAAATAGAGAGCAGCTTAGATAAAGCAAGTATAGAGAAACTCGCTTTAGAAGATGAACATGTACAACAATTTATTGATGGGAAAGAGGTGAAAAAAATAATTTATGTTCCCAAGAAGCTCTTAAATATTGTGATAGGAAAGTAATATGCAACAATGGCTAGCTAATAAATACAAAATAATTGTCACATTATTTCTTGTTATAGTCACAATTGTATTTATCTCTGCCTGCTCAGGGTTTCACTTACGAGGCTGGTCTAAAGAAATGCCGCCTATGCTGCAAAAAGTATATATCGAAGATAATGTATACGATGGATTTTCATTAGCATTATCACAACAACTTAACTCAACAAATGCAACTGTTGTAAGTAACAAAGATAAAGCAACTTCTATCATTAAAATTATAAATTCTAATATAGACAATAAACTCCTTAATGTTTTAGGCTCACTTGGTGCGTCACAGTATAGCCAAACCTACTCAATTACATATGAGGTGTTAGACACGAGTGATAATGTTATTCTTGACCCTCATTACATCTCAGCAACTGAAACATATGCAGGTAACTCATCATTACAGTTAAGCTTAGATAACGTTATTAATGAAACAACAGAGCAACTTCAAGAACAAGTTGCTAGTGCGCTAGTTAATCAGTTATTTATTTTAAAGCCATCAGGTAATACAATCATACCTCACGACTTCAATTAATATCTTGTAATGAAAATTCCATTTTTAGGGCTTAAGTCATACCTAGATAAAAAAATTTACCCTGTTTACTTAATTACAGGTGATGAGCCATACCAAATAGACTATTCATATAGATCAATTCTGAAAAAAGTTAATGATAATAATATAGAAGTCGAAAAACTCTTCTTTGAAAACAGCGTTGATGCAGAGCAAATATACGCTGATCAATCAAACTTAAGTTTATTTAGTGAATTAAAAATGGTGGCTTTATTGTTTAATAAAGTGCCTGATAAAAAATCACAATCAATTCTAAATGACATATTTTCGAATCTGACAACAAAAACTGATAAAATCTATTTAATTCGCTGCCCTAAATTAAATAAAGCCACACAAAATATGGCTTGGTATAAAAAAGTTGAAGAGCAAGGCCTGGTAATACAGATATGGGAACCTAATAACATAAAAGACTCATATCAGGTCTTAAATTTTATGTTACAAGATTTAAAAATAACGGCAGATCCAGAAGCTTCTCAATTAATAATTGAAAAAACAGAAGGTAATTTGTTCTCAGCCGCACAGTTACTACAAATGCTATATACCACTTTCTCTTTAAAACATATTACATTGCAAGATATAGAAAAATATATTGAGTCAACTTCGCAATATACGATATATGACTTGATATCTGCTTGGTTATCAGACAATAAAAACAGGGTAAACAGTATATTAACATACCTTAAATACCAAAACATTGAACTAAATTTAATTATCTGGAATATAGCTCGAAGCATTAGAATATTAGTGAAACTTCACCAAACTGATGCAAATAATAGATTTGATTTTTTCAAGAAGAATAAAATATTTAAAATGCAGCAAAGCCTATACCTTAATGCTTTGGCAAGTATTTCTAAAAAACAACTCTATTCAAAATTAATTCAATTAGCTGAATTAGATGAGCTAATCAAAACGAATAAAGATATTTCACAAAGCTGGT
>JAOMSY010000157.1 GCA_028355575.1 Francisellaceae bacterium
CAACATAGTTAGCTTGTGTCAAACTTGCATCTACTTCAGGTAATGCTCGCTTATCTAACTTACCATTTACTGTCAATGGCATGTGTGATACAGGCACAAAGAAACTCGGAATCATATAATCAGGTAAGCTACTATTACAATGTGCAATTAACTGTTCTTCTATTTCAGCATTAGACTGCAATCTTAATTCATCTATAGCCTCATAAGACTCTATATCACTTGGAACATAGTAAGCCACCAAGTACCTATTAGAGCCATTATCCATTTCTCTCTCTTTGGCTAATACAGTTACTTGAGATATAGATTGATGGTTCGACAAGGTATTATCTATCTCTCCTAACTCTATCCTAAAGCCTCTGATCTTAACCTGATCATCATTTCGACCAATGTACTCTAAGTTTCCATCTGGTAACCATCTAACTAGATCTCCTGTTTTATATAAGCGGGTATAACCTTTTTCAATATCTGATTCACTGGCAAAAGGATTTGGGATAAATCTTTCTTCAGTTAACTCTGGTCTATTCAGATAGCCACGGGCTAGGCCTGATCCACCTATATACAATTCCCCTACTACGCCTATTGGGACGGGTTGCTGCTTGGAGTTTAGAATATAACAACTACGATGATTTAATGGTTTTCCAATAGGAATAGAGCTTTGGCATTCTGTTAACTCATTAATATTATATGTTGTTGTAAAGGTTGTACTTTCAGTTGGGCCATATCCATTAATAATCCTATTCGGCTTAGCAGGAGAAGATAATAGTAATGCTACCGTATCTAAATTTAATGCTTCCCCACCAATAATAAGTGTTTGTATATGTTTAAATAGCTCCTCATCTTGTTTAAGTAGCGTATCAAATAAACTTTTTGTGAGCCATAGATTAGTAACTTTGGTCTTATCGA
The DNA here is from genome assembly GCA_028355575.1 of Francisellaceae bacterium. Classification (GTDB taxonomy): domain Bacteria; phylum Pseudomonadota; class Gammaproteobacteria; order Francisellales; family Francisellaceae; genus CAJXRW01. The sequence continues at coordinate 904 of JAOMSY010000157.1, forward strand.
TAAAAGCACTAAATTGTTTAGGGTCTGAAGTTAATTCAAGCATATTGTCTGGAATTATTAGACTACTTCCTTGTAATAAAGACCCATATAATTCATATATAGCTGCATCAAATACTGGAGATGAAAGAAAGACATAAACCCCTTCTTTAGAGCCTATAATAGACTCATTGCAAACTAAAGAAACGACACCTCTATGCGCTACCATCACTCCCTTAGGCTTCCCAGTGGTGCCTGAAGTATAAATCACATAAGCAAGATCCGTTGATTGGCTTTGTGGTACTAGATTAGTCTTGTCCTGGGTGTGTATATCAGTGTTTACACTTGTTTCACTTAAGTCAATCACTTGGGTTGCTAGATCATTATCTTTGACCAGGTTGTGTAGCTTGTCTGCATGATTACTTTGGGTGAGTAATAATGGTGCTTTGGTGTCTGACAGGATGTACTCAATCCGATCCTCAGGATAACTCGGATCTAATGGCACATACGCCCCACCTGCTTTCAATACCGCAAGGATTGAAATAATCATTTGCTCACTTCTATCTAAGCACAGTGCAATGAGCGTATCTGGCTTTAGCTCTTGGCTATGTTGCACTTTATACTGCGCTCTAATATATCTAGCTAACTGATTACTTTGATCATTCAGTTCTTTGTAGGCAAGTTGTTTCTCTTCATACACTACCGCTATGTTATTCGGCGTTTGTTCTACCTGCTCTTGGAACAGTTGATAAATGGTTTTATTCTTAGGATAGTCTCTATCGGTATCATTCCAATCATAGACGATCTTTTGATATTCTTCTTTAGGCAATAAGGTATAACTTTGTAAATCAGACTTATAATTATTAACCAGTTCATCCAAAGTTTTATAGAAGTAGTTAATGAACCTCTGAGCTGTATCATTATCAATAAAATTAGATAGCCCTCTTAAGGTTAACTGAAAGTTATTTGCATATCTACCTACATTTAATGTAAACGGAATATTTGTTTGTTCATGCGAGTATTCAGAGCTGACTAGATTGCTTTTATAGTTATCTTCGGCAACATGGAAGTGTATATAGTTGAAAGCATATTGATATAGGTCACCATCAATACCTATATCTGGTTTTAACTTACCATATGGATATAGTTTATATCTCTCAAGATCATGCTTATTAGCTTGAATATTTATAATTAAGTTCTCTAAGTTCTCTATGCTTTCTAATTTGCTCCTGAATGGAATAGTATTTAAATGCAAACCAAATAACTTATCTCCACCTTCTTCTTGTAACCTATTATTAACTACTATACCTAATACTAAGTCATCCTTGCTTAATAGCTTTGATAAAACAACTTGATAAACGGCCATAAAAATAACATCTACTGATACTAATAGCTGCTTAGATAAATCAATAGCACTTTTTGATAGATCCGTTTCTAATATCTTTGATATAACTATCTGAGCATCATTTGAAATCGCCCCTTTGTTCAATAATAAATCTTGATTTTCAAACTCATATCCATCTAAATAATTAAACCAGAAATCTTTATATTCAATATCTT
>JAOMSY010000158.1 GCA_028355575.1 Francisellaceae bacterium
TCAGGCTGATTTACTGGCTTAATCTTCATTGAATCAATCACAACTTTTGTAATTAAAAGTGTGTCAGTGATGGTATCAAAGCTGTCGAATAAGGCTTCTTTGTCTTCCTGCATATCTTTGTTATAGCAAGAAGGTAAAGCTTTGGTTAAAGTTAACAGTGTTGTCAAGCTGCCATACACCCTACCTGTTTTGCCTCTGATCAATTCCAATGAATCAGGATTCTTCTTCTGTGGCATTAAGGATGATCCCGTGCTGACTGTATCCGATAGTTCAACCATATTAAACTCAGTTGTCGAGTAGATAATTAAGTCCTCTGCTAAACGACTCAAATGCATGGATAATATGCTCGCGGCAGATAAAAATTCAATGATAAAGTCTCTGTCGCTCGTACTGTCTAAACTATTTTTACTGATATCAGCAAAACCCATGAAATCTGACATGAGCTGTCTATCAATTCCCCAAGAGTTACCAGTTAAAGCACCACAGCCCAATGGAGATACATTTACTCTTTGACGAACCTCTTGAAAACGCTCCGCATCTCTTTTTAGCATTTCGAAAAAGGATAGTAAGTAATGACCCCATGTAGTGGGTTGAGCACGTTGAAGATGGGTATAACCAATCAAAACTTTATCTATATTATTTTCAGCTTGATCACATAAGGATTGTTGAAGCTGTTTAATTAAATCAATAACGCTATCAATGGCATCACGCAACCACAACCTTGTTGAAGTAGACACTTGTTCATTACGCGAACGGCCTGTATTCGCTTTGTATGCCAAATCACCGACTTTATTAACTAAAGATTGTTCAATAAAACTATGAATATCTTCAATACCTTCATTAATTGCATTTTGCATAATTAACGGGTTATCAGCCACATCTTGTTTAATCTGGTCTAACGCTATATTTAATTTATTTTTCTCAGCATCGGTTATAACACCGACTTTATTTAAGCCTAATGCAAAAGCCTTGCTAGCTAGTAAATCTTGCTCCAGTAACCGACAATCAAAACGCAGTGATTGATTAAAACGTGTAAACGCACCATCTAAATCTGCTGTAAATCTTCCACCCCATAATGTGCTCATATTTTTCTCCATTTCAAAATAAGCGCTACCTAGCTTAAATATCAGTTCGCTTTCCCAATGATTCTTACAAAAAAATCTTGAAAACTGTCATTCCGTGACTTGATCACGGAATCCACTAGCGACAGAAAGAACCAATTTAAACATTATCTCAAACCAGACCCGTTTTGGTTACCTGGGCTCTAAATCAAGCCTGTGCTGAACTTGACTCAGTATTCAGAATGACTTGTTAGCTTAGGAACTTTCTTCTAAATATTTAAACTATTTGCGCATTACAATTCTAATTAATTTTAAATCCATTTTGTTTAATTAACTTCTCAAAAAAAGGAATAAAGAACTCAATACCCTCTTTAATCTGATCTAAATATATAAATTCATCTGCGGTATGTGAACGTGCTGAATCACCAGGTGAAAATTTCACAGATGGACATTTCAATAATGCCTGATCAGACATCGTTGATGAACCAAAGACCTCAATTCCATTTTGCTTAATAGCCTTTATAAACGGATGTTCCAATGAAACTTTTGAAGGGTTTAACCTAGTTGACCTTGCTTTAACTTCAGATTGCATATGTTGTTGCATAATTTCCAACACCTCAGCGTTAGAATAAGCGTCGGTGGTACGGACATCAATTACAAACTCACATTTTTCAGGTACAACGTTATGTTTAACACCACCATTGATAATAGCAACGGTCATTTTAACTGGCCCTAACACTTCAGATGATTTAGGGAATTGATAGCTATTAACCCAAGCAATATCTTTCATCGCAATAGTAATCGCATTAATACCTTCATCGCGTGCAGCATGACCTGCTTTACCCCGCGCGGTACAATCACAGACCATTAGTCCTTTTTCACTGATTGCTGCTTGCATACTTGTTGGTTCTCCAACAATGGCAAAATCAATATTTGGCATCTCTTTTAATGCTAGTTCAATACCATCTTTACCAGATACTTCTTCTTCTGCTGCCGCACAAACGATTAGATTAAATGGTAAATTTTGATGATCATAAAAATAAACAAACAGACTTAATAATGTTACTAATGGCCCACCTGCATCATTTGAACCAAGACCATATAACTTGCCATCTTCTACTTCCGGCGTAAATGGATCACGCGTATAACTCTGAGCAGGCTTGACTGTATCATGATGCGAAAGTAACAATATTGTTTGTTTAGCATCATCAAAATATTTATTTTTAGCCCATACATTATTTTTAGTGAATTTAGCTTTTATATTCTTTTCTTCTAACCAAACTGAAAGACATTTTGCGGTATTTTCTTCCTCACGACTGATAGATGGAATAGCAATGAGTGATTTTAATAACTCAACAGCTTCC
>JAOMSY010000159.1 GCA_028355575.1 Francisellaceae bacterium
AAAGCGGTCATTCCAATCACACCCGCACCCATTGATTGAAAACATTTCGCATCTAACATTGTGGGGAATTGTGGACCTTCAATACACACATAAGCCTGTCCATAGTGTGTAACAAAATCAAATTTAGCGTCTTTCTTTATTTGATTCGCAATTTCTTCTGAAATAGGATGAGCTAGTGACACGTACGCTAGTAAATTATCATCACAAAAAGTACTGTAACGAGGTAATTTAGTGCGATCAATAAATTGATACGGCACCACCATTTCCCCTGGCTTTAGCTCTGGGCGTAAGCTCCTTACTGAAGACAAAGCGAGGATAGAAGTTGCGCCATGCTTTTTTAATGCATAAATGTTCGCTCGGTTTTTAATATTTGATGGTAATACATTTTCACCTGCGCTTGTTCTGGGTAAAAATAAAAATGTTTTACCATGAACTTTAATTTTTTGCAGACCATTAGAACATAAACCGAAGGGCGTCTCTCTTGGTAAGTTTTCTATTACTTCAAATTCATCAAATTGTTCAAAGCCACTACTACCTATAATCGCCCACATATATATTCTCATTACAACATATTGAATGATAATAAACTTAGCGCTATTCGTAGATATTTACAAGATATGTGCTTGCGAAATCAAGCTAAATAATTAAGGACTTAAAGTTATTCTTCCTCAACCATTTCAACATCAAATTTAAAGTGCCCTTCTTCATCAGTATCGATGGTAATGCTATCAATATCTTGTTCTTCGCACATGTTTTCTAAGATGACATTTGAAAGTTTTGGCATGATATTGCCTTTAAGGATATGATCAACATTTCTAGCGCCTGTCTCATACTCAGTACATCGACTTGCAACTTGCTCCAGAACTGCTTGAGTAAATTTAAGCACGACGCCATTATTATTATGGAGTTGTTTCGCAAGCTTGCTTAATTTTAACATAACAATTTCACAAAGCGCCTGTTGAGAAAGGATATAATATGGAACTACCGTTGTACGAGCCAATAGCGCTGGTTTAAACCACTTACTCAATAGAGGACGTATATGTGCAACCACATCATCTTGGGTGGCTTCAGGATTCTCTCGTGTGGCTTGAGTTATTTCATCCGTAGCTAAATTACTCGTCAATATAATTACTGTATTACTAAAGTCGATTTCCCGACCTTCGCCATCCGTCAAACTACCTTTATCGAATACTTGATAAAACAAATTCAATACATCTAGTGATGCTTTTTCAACTTCATCTAACAAAACAACGGTGTAAGGTCGTTTGCGTACCGCCTCTGTGAGCATACCACCTTCACCAAAACCAACATAGCCTGGAGGTGAGCCAATCAAACGGCTTATAGTATGTTTCTCTTGGAACTCACTCATATTAATGGAGATCATACTGTCTTCGCCACCAAATAGAGTATCAGCTATCGTTAATGCAGTTTCAGTTTTACCCACACCACTTGGTCCAACTAATAGGAATATTCCCATTGGTTGCTCAGGAGAACTCAAACCAGCTTTAGCAAGTTTTAAATAAGTCGATATTCGCGAAACACCTAAGTTTTGACCTTTAATTCGTTTCTTAAGATTATTCTCAAGCATTAATATACTGTTTGCTTCATCTCTGAGTACTTTGCCGAGTGGAATACCAGTCCAGCTTGAAATCACTTTTGCCACACAGTCTGGATCAACTTCATATGAAATTAAAAATTCATCACCTTGAACTTCTTTTAATTCAGTTTTCAATGCTTCTCGTTTTTCAACTAACTCATCTTCAGATAGATTTTCATACTCCGAGGAATAATTTTCAGCTTCTTCCTGAATATCAACCTTTTCTTCTTCAGCAGAACCTTCTTCTTGTTTGTCATCTTCCGCTGAGTCATCATCTTCCTGTGCTTCGCCCTCTGGAATATCTACATGAGGCTTTAATAAAATAGATTGTACACTCAACAATCGCTCTACTAATTCCCGCTCTTTTTCCCATTTAGCAATTAATTCGCTTTTAGACACGTCCAGCTTCTCAATTTCTTCTGCGATTTCAACTAAACGATCTTCGCTAATTACTGAACCTCTTGTTTTATCCTCTTCTAATGCTTCTTGCTCTCGTTTTAGTGCCGCAAGATTACGTTCTATATGATTCACTCTGCTTGGTTTAGAAGACAGGCTAACCTTAACTTTTGCAGCACAAGTATCTAATAAATCGACTGATTTGTCTGGTTGGTAACGACCTGTAATATAACGTGATGATAGCTGCACAATTGACTGAATGGCATCATCTCTAATGGTGACATTATGCGACTTAACATAATTAGCTTTTAAGCCTCTTAAAATAAGCGTGGTCACCTCATCATTAGGTTCTTCCAAGCTAACAAGTTGGAAACGACGTGTCATAGCCGCATCTTTTTCAAAATACTGTTTGTACTCTTTCCAGGTAGT
>JAOMSY010000016.1 GCA_028355575.1 Francisellaceae bacterium
AGTGTTTTAGATAAAGAAACGGGGTTATCTTTTTTGAAAAACATATTGGAAAAAGGGGGCTCAAAACCTGCCGCTGAACTTTTTGAAGCGTTTAGAGGTCGTAAACCAAGTGTAGATGCATTGTTAAGGCATAGTGGTATAAAAGCATAAATGAGCCGTGAAATTGGTGCAGCTGTTGAAGCTGAAGCAACTCAGCTTCTCAAGAAAAATAATTATAAAATTCTTACAAATAACTTCACGACCAAGTTCGGAGAAATTGATATCATTGCTCTAGATAAGGTAGCAAATTTTCTAGTTTTTGTTGAAGTTAAATATAGAAAGACGGATCAATATGGTGGTGCCATTGAAATGCTGTCTTTGGCTAAACAAAAGAAGTTATTTAAAACTGCTCAGATATATATGATGAAGAATAAACGTTTTGAAAATATGGATTATCGCTTTGATTTAATTGCTAAAACTGGTGCGCAGATAAATTGGGTTAAGAATGTCATTGAGGCCTTCTAACAATTATATGTGTTTATAGTTTTGGTACTGAGCAACTAAATTTTGTCGGAATCTTTTTTTGAGTTGTCGAATATTTGCATAGACAGTTTTTGATAGATTATGCGTCATTTGTGCTTTCTGTTTGGCCGAGTAGTTCGCTTCAATGCTGCTAAAGTTTGCGGCATGAGAGACTTCAATCGCATATACTATTAAAGGGTTTTCAAGGTTAAGTGGTTTAAGTAGTTGCTTTACAATAAATTGAGCAAAAGATTTAATGCTTAACTCGGAATGATTGCTTGTCTCTTTTTCTATGAATTCTTTGAGTTTGTCAGCTAGCTTTAATCTTTCATTTTCATCAAGCTGAATTGTGGCAAGTTTCACTTCAACATTATCGTCATCAAGAATATCTCTGGGTGTGTTTTCTAGTTTATGCCAGTGTTTCATTAAATCATCTAGGCGTTTGGTGTTTCTGTGAATCGAGGTTTTTATCTGCTCAAATTGTATATTTAACGCTTTAAACTTGTAACTATTGCCACTTTTAAAATTAGTAGACGATAATGAATTTATGTATTTTTGCATAATAGAAATGTTTGTTTGGACGTCCAATCGAATCTGAATTAATGGCTTTAAGGGTATTTCTGGTGGAAGCGTGCCGTGTGTAGAATACATTTGTTCTAATAGCCCATATGCTTGCCAATGCTTGAGCCTTAATTTTTGACGAGTGTTTTCAATTTGGTTGAACAAACGGTCTACTTGGTGACTATCAAAATTGGTACGGGTTTTAAAGAAATAAATGGTTCGACCAGTTAAAAGCTCTAAGCATAATGTGATGATATTGCTAGCATCATCAGTGTCGAACAAACTTAATTGACCGCCACTGTTGAGTATCTTGCTTAAAAATCCTGGACTTCTGGATGATCCTTCATTGAGAGATATATGGTCGCCTTTAACTTTTCTGAGTGCAAGTGTTTTAAGATTTTCTGATAAGTTTTCTTGGGATAAAATTTGTTGTTGGGCTTGGTGAAGTTGATTGCTAGTTGATAATGCTTCAGCAGGTATGCCATTATTTTCATATATTTGCATCAATTCAGCATATCTGGCAACTTCTTTCCCAAAATGACCTTTCATTGCAAAAAATATTTCAGAAGGGCTGGGGTGTGATTTCGAGAGCAGGAACGTAGAAATCATCTCTTGTTGGAGTGGATACGATAATTGGGTGAGTTTTAAGTTACGTGCTTGTTTGAGTTTTTCATGCGAGGCTTCAATGACATTTAAAAAAGTTTGTTCAGTTTCTTCTTCTTGGCGTATTTTTCTTGCATCTAAAATTATTTTACTGAGTAAGCCGCTAAGACCCACTACAAATACGTAGATGGAAAAATAAATGAGTGTACTATATGGCACGAGCACGCCATGACTAAAATAGTAGCCTAAAATAATTGCAATAACCGTAACAGGGCCAGCGCTCCAGGCAAGGGATATTAATGTGGTTTTAACTTTCGATCGCTGCACTGAGACCATTAAATCATTTAAATAAGATCGATTGTAATTTCTATCTGAAATACCTGACTTATCAGCTATATTTTCCATTTTTCAGTATATTTTAAACGCCCTGTTTTTAGCATATTTTATCACTTTATTGTAAACAAGAGGTTGCATGATTTAAGTGAATTTAATAAATGGTGGAAACTAGAAAATTAATATATCTATTATAAATAAATGATGTTAAATTTCGCTAATATTTATTGCTAATTTTAGTAACACTCATAGTTAAAGGAGTAAAAATGAAAACTAGGATGATGCTTTTAATATCCCCTATATTGGGCATGTGTATTTTAACCATTGGTAATGGTTATTTCACGACATTATCGACCGTTGAGCTAAATAACATGGGTTCTGCTACGTGGGTTATTGGTGTTATTTCAGCGCTATATTTCCTGGGTATGACTGCAGGACCGTATTTTTCACAACCTTTAATTGCTCGTGTTGGTTTTATTCGGGCATATGCAATTTTTGCCGCAATTATGTCGATTAGTACAGTTTTGATGGGGATGTTTGCTAATCCAATATTATGGGGAATACTCCGCTTTATCTGTGGCTATTCCCTAGCAGGGCTTTTTATAGTCATTGAAAGTTGGTGTTTATGCGCTGCAGGAAAAGAAAATAAAGGTTCTGTCTTTTCATTTTATTTATTTGCATATTATGGTGCGCAATCACTTAGCCAGCTCTTGTTGAATATAACTTTTAGTGAGACTTTAGTAGCATTCTGTTTGGTATCTGTTTTAGCCAGCTTTTCTATTATAATTGTAAGTACAACGAAGGTTGATGCACCAATACCTGAAGCCGAAGGTTTAACTCCACCCTGGAAGTTCTTTAAAAAAATCCCATTAGCTATTTTAACTTCTTTTGTGGGTGGTATTATCCTTGGCTCAATTTATACAATTTATCCATTGTTTTTACAAGATGTTGGGCTCGAAAGCTCTATGCTTTCATATATTATGATGGTAACTGTATTAGGGGGTATGTGTTTACAAATTCCTATTGGTAAGTTGTCAGATAGAATGGATAGGCGTCTAGTTATATTTTATGTATTGGTTGTCTTTATTGGAATTTCAGTTCTAATGCTTTTTATCCATCAGTTTTACTGGGAATTATTAATTGGTTCATTCTTAATGGGTGGGATGGCATTCGTTTTATATCCGTTATCTATTAGTCATGCTAGTGACTATGTAAATGAAAACCAAATTCTGAGTGTTATTGGTACATTAACCATTACTTATGGTTTTGGTTCAATGCTTGGACCACTCGCTGTTTCTTTTGTAATGGAGTTTTTTGGACCATTTGGATATTTTGCATTAATGCTCTTGGCTGCAGGTCCATTGTCCCTATACACCTTGTATCGTATGAAAGTTCGTTCAAAAGTGAAACAAGATGATAAGGTTAGTTTTACGAGTACTACTGCAGAAGTCATGGGTGGTGGTATTGTTTCGGATAGTAACATCGCAGTTGAGCAGAACATGGTAGAGGATGGTCCGAATGTATAGCCTATTTGCTATATACGCATCCTGAGCCTCTAAACTTAACTAATGTAACCACTTTTTCCTTATTCAGTTCAAACCAAGTTGTGCAACCAGTTGTATATTCAGTTGGCATGCATCCGGATACTGTACAATATCCAGGGTAATAATTTACATTACTGTGACTATATACGTATACCTTGTCATCATTAGGTGCTTGGATGACATTATTTGGGAACCCCCAGGTGTCAACAAGTTCTTGCGCATTTTTACCTTGCCAGCTATCTACCATTTTTTGGTATTTTGCGGATGTTGCGCAACCAGAAAGGCAAATTAATATAAAGAGTGAAGGTATTGATTTTAGATTCATTTTAATCAAACATGCTAGACATAATAAAATAATCATATTAACTGATTGTTTAGAAATCTATTTTGATTCCTACTATTTTATATTAAAGCCATACAGTTAATAAAAAAGAGCCTCAATCGAATGATAGGAAATGATTTCTACCAACATAAAAAACTAGTCATGCATAGCTTTTTATGGGGTGCATTAACGCTTATTTTTTTTCTTATTAGTTATAATTTTTTCTCTAAGTCAATAGAGTTGTATATATATAATTACTTTGGGTATGGGGTGTCGTATAAAATAAGCAACATTGTTTCAGCAATATTTTCCCCAAAAATCTGGGTGTTAGTCACTGTATTATCCCTAGTTTTGTCAATATATAGCTATAAATCTGGATTTAAGAAACAAGCACAAATTTTTATATTAATATTCTTAAGTGAAATGGTAAGTATGTTAGTTGTCGTCATGCTAAAAGTTTGTCTAGCACGACCTAGACCTGCTTTATTAATAGAACATGATATTTATGCATTGCACTATTTTTCATTTAATGATCTCTATAATAGCTTTCCATCTGGTCATATGGCTCAATCTGCCTGCGGATTGCTGGCGATAAGGGAATTTAAGCCTAGTATTTTAAAACTGAAGTATATTATATCAATTTTAATAGCTATAGGGTTGGCGAGAATATTTATGTATGATCATTATATAGGAGATGTCCTTTGTGGTTTATATGTAGGTGTATTTTCATTTTTTTGGGTAAAGTATTTTTTGTATAGATTTGCTGGGCAACATACTAGTAATTGCAATCAGGGCAGATAACTTTTTGTTTTAATTTAATGCTTTACAATATATGTGATCTGTGTACAATCTGGTCCATTAAGATGATATGTAATGGAGATTATTAGTGGTAGTCAAAAAATTAATCGCATTTTCAGGTAGCTTGTTGGTTTGTGGCAGCTTGTATGCTTCAAGTGCTGAGCCTTTTTCATTCAAAGTATTTAATGACACTGGTCATGATATTATGGCGATGGCTGCTGATAATGGAAACAATACAGTTTATGGTAATTGTGTTAAGCCTTCTAGTGTTGCAACACCCCAAAAAATAGATGTGCCAAGAAACACACCATCTGCAATATCGTATTCTTTTATTAGGATATATGCTTCAAATGATGGTTCCTGCTCAATGCCTAATTCTAAAAGATCAGATGTTAGAGCTGCAAATATTATTCAGCTTGACTCAAGAGACTTAAATGACGGATCAAACCAATTACACTATTGGTCTTTTGCACCTAGTGGTTTGTCATTGACTCCAATTGTTGTTTATAACCAACAGCTAGACACTTTATCTACATTTATTGGTTATCGTCCATTTGATAAAAAAGGTAAGCAGAATTATGCGAATTTTATTGGTGGGAAACTTTCTCCAGAAACTGCGGACAACGGAAGAAATCAATATGTTTATGTTGAGCCAAATCAAACACTAGAATTCCATTAATTCTTAGGGGGAAATATGAAATTAAAATATTTAGTAATCTTGGCGTTAATTCCTTCAGTTGGGGTGGTATATGCGGCTGATAAAAAACAAGATGATAATTTACACGTTATTAACTACTCTAATAATGATCTTCAATACGTTGTTACTTACCTTAATAAAGGTAAAGGCTTAGTAGAAGAGAAATCTGAATGTATTCCTGCAAATAGTAAAATTGCAAGAGTGATACCATTGGAGTCAGATAGCTACGATGAAAAATCATTTCCAGTATTTTCTGCATACATGTACCAATATGATTCGAATAATGGAAGTTGTTCTACACCAGGAGACCAAACAAATTGGCCTACTTATTACCAAGCTGAAAAAGTAATTCAATTTTCAGCAGATGACCTAAATGGTAAAGGTGGGCAGGCAGATGAAGTCCACTATAGAGTAATGCGAAATTCCCAAGATACAACGGCTAATAAAGCTTCACCTGTCCTTGTGAAAGCATACCACTCTGATAAAAAATCTGAGGATGATTCAAATACAATATCAACTTATGGTGCACAGGGTTCTATCTACTATTTTTCTAATGATGGCAAAAATCATAACAAAGGTCTTGCTATTAATAATGGAGAATTATACAAATATACTCAAGTTGGTGATCAAGACAATCTTTTTAATGAAGGTATATATGTCTTAGGTGATAAGTCAAAAGGGTATACAACATTTGAAATTGGATCTCAGTATCAATAACTACTTTTAGACCTAAAGATCATTCTATTCTGATGTAATAAATTTAATTGATAATTGTTCTTGCCTAATTTTACTTTTAGGTATTTTAGCTATTTTACTAGAATGACTGAGGGATCATGTGCATCTCTGTCATTGTTTATAAATACATTTTGGTTGTAGGGCATATCTTTAGAGCCAGGGTTACCAATGCTCCCTTTTTTACCATCTTGTTGATTTATAAGAACAAAGCTTTTCGACTCTTGTGGTATATAATATATAGCGCCTAGGTTAGCATATGTTGAAACAGACTGGGGTATATCATTTCGTTTGCCTTTTTTGTCAATCCCTAGATTAATAACAACCACTGGTGATGCCTTTTGTGCTTGTGTGTCTTGAGAGTTTTGTAGAACTATGTAGCGAATATTAGTATTTTTTATTGAATTCAAATCATCAGTGCTCAAGCCAATAACTGGCTCAGCTTGATAGTAGGTAGGCCAGTATCTTGTATCTGCAGGGGTTGAGCACGTTCCATTATTTGATATGTATTCGTATATATTAGCTGACAAAACATCCACATCGGTATCGGGTATTTTGCTTTTTTTGCTTGCTTTATTAGTACTGGCGTAGTCATCAGTATTAAAAAATGTAATTAATTGTTCTGTACGGTCAATAGTCGGTTTAATGCATTCTGAGAAATAAATGTTAGTTTCATTTGTTTCTTTATTATAATATTTTTCAACTAGTTGTAAGTCGTGATCCGAATGGTTAATAATATTGACAGAGGCTGCGTTAGCACTACTCATTGCTATAGTGGTTAGAATTAAAATTGATCTAATTTGGAATGATTTCATTATTAAAGCCCTCAGTATAGTTCTAATATATCATTTTGATTGACATAAACTTGTTTATTATATCCTTGGGCGTCAGTGGGGTCAGATAGATCAGTAGGATCTTCCGCTAGATAATAACTATGTGTTTCAATACCTTTGTCACCCTGTCTATAGCCAGTATACATGGATATAGCTTCTAATTTTGGGTTAAAGATTACTACAGGAGTCATATTTAAACCTGTGGAGGTAAAAGATAGGTAGTGTAATTTAGAGCTATTGTTTTCTAAATCTTCTCTACTAAAAGCCACAATATTTGAATAACCAACTCTAGGAGATTGCATTTTACAAGTACCGTCTGAAGAGGAATATCTTTTGATGAATGCAGCAGAAATTTTACCTTTTTGTATATCTGCAGGCATATTCATTTGTTCATTTAAGCCATTTGGGGGGATGCATCTTTCCCCGCTAATGGCATCCCCGTTATTATATAACTAAACTTTCCCAAATTTTGTAAAAAAAGAAGGTTGATGAGTTTTACCTCTGGTTTAGTGACTAAACTAAAGTTTGCTCAAAATAAAAAAACTCATCGATGGATACTTTACAACCCTTGCTTATTTCCTTGCAAGCCTTGTTCACCCGAAGTGAAAAGAAAGGTGAATTATTTTCTCAAATTATACTGGCAATAATGATTCCATTCGGTGATGGTAAAGCCAGTAGTATTTATCGTAAACTCAGTCAGATATTAAGCATGTCTGTCACGAAAACGAAATTCTATCGTTTTATGGCAAGTAAATGCATACCTTGGCATAGGATATGGCCTGCTATTTTCAAACTTATACCAGTTACTGAAACTGAGGGTCGAGTACTATTGGCACTTGATGATTCCACTACTCCTAAAACTGGCAAGAAGATATTTGGCTGTGAGCATTTCTTTGACCACGCTGCTAAACATAATCAAAGCCAATATCCCTGGGCTCAGTGCTTTGTTCAGATAGGCTTACTCAAGTTTGTCCACACTCGTTGGGCTTTTCTTCCGTTGCTGTCAAAGTTTTATCACTCTGCCAAGGTTGTTACTACGGATAAGTTCAGCAGTAAAATTGAACAAGCTTGCCAAATGATTCTAACCATTAGTAACTGGACAAAGTCACCATTACTTGTCGTTATGGATACTTGGTTTGGTAATGGTAAGTTGTATTTACCATTAAAGGAAAAATTAGGTAGTAGAATTCACGTGCTAACCATGCTGCGTAAGAATAGCATGCTCTATGATTTCCCAGATAACTCTACACCTAAAAGAGGCAGGCCACCTAAATATGGAAAGAAGCTTGGGTCAATCAAAAGATTAGCTGAACAACACAAAAGGAATATTAGAAAAATTACTATCTTTGTTTATGGTAAACAAAGAGAAATTACTTTGTATGAAATGACTGCTATGTCAAAGTCATTCAAATGCAAAATCAAGATAGTATTTGCTTATTACAAAAATCACTATGTTGCTTTAGCAACAACTGACTTATCACGCACTGCTGAGCAAATAGTTGAATATTATAGCGCTCGCTGGAAAATAGAAGCAGGCTTCAAGGAATTAAAACATGACATCGGTAGCCAAAGTACGCAAGCAAGACTCAAATCATCCGTCATTAATCACTTGAACATGTGTATGTTGACAACTACACTCATTTGGATTTCAGTGATGAATTTGTCTCAATCAGCAATTGCTGAACTTACCTACCAAGGAAGTAAAACGCAATTCACATTTGCAAAAGCACGGGCTTTGGTCATTAGTAACCATAATAAAAGCAGAGTTTACGAACAAGCTAAAAATGAGCCCAAAATATTTAAAAATCCCTGGCTGCAAATGATACTTAGGCTGGCAGCCTAGGACAAAATATCAAAACTTGGGAAAGTTCAGTTATATAATACAACAGACTGAATATCATGTCCTGTGTTATTTTTAACCTGTATGTCAAAGGCATTAGATATAAACGGTATAAAAGTAAGTGAAGGTGTTAGAATAAGCTTATTTAATTTCATTCCCACAATGTCGCTTTGTTTAACCTATAAGAAAGTATAAAGCTTAACCACTTGACAGTCAAAGAGGTTATAATAGCCAGAAATATATGACATTGATCGAGTTTGGACTGCTTGTGCTTTGAGGAGTGATTTGTATGGTCATACCGTACTCAATACTCTATGTCTAACAAGAGAATATGAATATACTTTCGTAATTATTACTCAGTAAGTAAATGTAGGATTTTATGAAGGTCAAATCGGTATTAGTGTTTGCATTTGCAGGGCTTATTTTAATGGCTGGCCCAGTATTTGCCTCAAGAGACTTTACAATACATGCATTCAAAGGTGTAATTTTAAAAGAACCTATCAAGACTTCTAGAAGATCACTGTGTAATTATAAGTTCTTAGATGATAAGACTGTTAATATTAATTGTGAAGATAACTCTGCCATAACATTTGAAAATTCAGATGGACAAAAAATTTATGCAACACACTTCTGGTTTATGGATAATCCAAACCCCAATTATTTTAATGGCACGGTATATTCATCCTTTGGTAAAAAAATTGCCACATACTACGTTAGCCAAGATGGAAATGTAAATGGATTAAGCAGACAACAAGCTATAGATTCGGGTTCTGACTTTATTGTTTCTCGACAGAGGAAAACTAACAAAATAGGCTTTTATCTAAATAATGATTCTCAAAATGATATAAAGTTGATTGAAACCTACATTAGTGGCTCAACTAAAAAGATTGAGAAAGTAGAATCAAGATGTATAGCGCCATCATCAATGCAGAAAAGATTGGACTTTAATAATTTAGTTGATTTGAATAATAATAAAATTATTGCTGCTGAATTATATCAGTATGACTCTAATAACGGGAAATGTGAAATACCTGAATCATCTCGATTCTGGCCTACGTATTATCAACCTGAACCAGTTGTTGCATTTAATGCCATTGATATTTCTAATAATTTTCAAAAATATTCGCATATTCAATATACTGTTTTGCAAAACTCTCAAGATACTCAAGCCCAAAAAGGATCGCCTGTAAATGTTATTAATCAAGGAGATGATAATCAAAAATTGGTATCTGTTGCAACTTATGCTGACGCTGGTCCTCTGTATTATGTTCCTGCAATAAATAGTAATGGTGTTCTAATTGGTTCTTCCATAAAAATTAATGATGTAGGCACAAAATTTAACCCGTTTAATCAATATGTCTATATAAATAATAGTGCAATAGATAGTCAGAATCCTAGTTATATAACCATTCGATGATTTAGTCTAGATTCTAGTTAAGGAGTAAAATGAAGCGTATTTTATTTAGTTTATTAGTAGCATCAGCTGGTTCATTGCAGGCATTTCCAATTGATATTGTGAATAAAACTGGCCACGATATTAATACAGTGACAATTTATAACAATGGTAAGATTGTAAATGGTGAACAATGCATTCCACCAAATGGAGTTAAAACACAATTAGATCTTCCGGTTAATATATCCAAGAATGGTAAACTTTCAGCGGAATTTATTGCAAGATATTCATCTGATAACGGAACATGTAGAATGAATTCCACAAGGGTTAGTTATTCAAATATAATTTCTTTTGACCCAGAAGATTTCAATAAAAATATGCCTACGGTACATTATTTTGTTTTCACATCAACTGGGTTAAATATGACACCAGCTGTAGTGTTCAATCCTTCAAGAAAGGTTTTAACTACTTACACTGGGTATCGTCAGGGAGATAAAGATCCCAAAGCTTATGCTTTTTATCTTAAAAATGATTCTAATTACAATCAAGATGGTAAAGATAACCGTTATAATTCGAAAGTATATATTTCAAGAAACCAAGAGTTAGACCTGTTCTGAATAGTTTGGTTCTTTGATGATATTAATTTTTTGACTATTAATGTGCAAAACTAGAATACCGTTTTTACTTTTGCACATTGCTATAAAAAGCAGTCAACCTTATTATCTCTCTCGGAAATAACCAGAGGGTAAAAGGAATGAAAAAAAAATTTAGCATAAGTATTTTGAGCTTAGCGGTATCTGCCTCAATTAATGCCGGGGCAGGCAGTTTATATTTAATGAATCTTTCAGGCCATGATTTAAATGGCGCAAGAGTAGAGATAAATAATAATCCCATTATATACAATCATAAGCCATTAAAAAATAATGGAATAATGCTTATTGGTAATTCTTCAGTTCTTTCTGAAACGGGTCTTAATAGCTTTAAACTTACTTTAATAGATAAAGAAAATTTATATGAAACACACCTTGGTGCTGAGACAGCGTCAGGCTCAGGGTATTCACCATATTTTAGCACTTCTAATAATAGCGATTTAATGCCATATGCTCAAAATGATGTAACATTGATTTATACAGGATATGGTCAAGCTATCAATGGCGAAAGTTTACTAGAATTAACAATGATTGGTGAAGGTCAAAATGGCGGAGAAGTGGCTGATAATACAGTTTATGGTGTGCTTGATGATGAGCCAATCGCTAGGCCTGCTGGTACTTATACAGACTTTTGCCAAGAGACTTCTTGGGATCCCGCAAGAGGCGTTATTTCAGGCAAATGTGATACCAGTAGTGCAAGTTCATCTGAAAAGATATCAACACTTAATTATACTAGCTGTCTTGATAGATCTCTTGTAAGTGTTTCTTCTGATCAAGAGTTATTTTGCAGCAATAGAGTGTCACTAGATTCAGTGTATTTTGATAAGCCATCAACACAAATTGCCCATTTCGTAAACAATATGGATGCTTCTATTAGACCGCAGAAGCTAGAATTTAATGTTTCACCAGATGTTGTTGTTGATCAATCAGATTGTCAAATTAATGGAGAAAAGGTTTTAACATCTGGTGAGTCTTGTGAAATTAAACTTACCTCAATCAATGGTCAAGAGCCAGAAGGTAATATGATAATGACATATACTGTCGATGATAGTTCACCATTATTAATGTCTGGTTTATTGGGTGAGCAAGTAAACTCTGGAAATGGATCTGGGAATAATACTATATCGGCAAATATATCTAGCCATAAAGGGACCGAGATAAAGTCTGACACGCAAGCTTTTCAATTGATTGAAGGCAATCCTGTAAACATAATGATCCAAAATATCGGTGGTAATGTTTGGTATTCAAAAGCAAGCAAAACGGCTTATGAAATTACGAATAGCTCTGGTGCAGTTGTAGAGTCAGTCAAAATAAATCCTGTTTCACAGAATAGTTGTTTGGTAAATGATGAAACGAATATTAGCTGTTTGATTCAGCTTGAAGCTCAAGCTGGTATAACACCAGGCTTATACTCTTTGGTTATATCTGACATGTCAGGAAGTAATTTGAATCAGTCATTAAAAGTGACTTTTACGGTTCCAGAAAAATCACCAAGTTTAGAATCCTGGGTAGATGAAAGTTTTGATTCTGCAACAACTACTAAAATTATATTAAAGAACGGTGGTGATACTAATACATCTTCAATTGATATATCTAAATTGAGTCTTAGTGATACTTCAAATTTTGAATTGTATCCAGGCAAAGGCAATGTGGGGTGGTGCAATGAGACTGAATGTACAAATGTTTGTTCAGAGGGGCAATCACTTGAGTCTCGTTGCAATGTCTATGTTCACTCTAGACCTTCAGTTTTTGCTGGAGAGTCATCTCCTGAAGCCCAGCTGACAATAAATGACCAGGTATATTCCATAAGCAATACACCGTACTTGTATGAGAATGCAATAGTTCAGCAAGAAATAGATTATTTTGGAAACAATATGATCGTTGATAGAGAGCAAGTATTAGCCACAAGTGTTGGTGGGAAAAATACAGCAGACTGGCATAATTTAAAATTACCTCATGTTGGTTATGGTTGGGACAAGCATCCAGTAATACAAGCTACAACAACTGATCAGAAAGGAAAATTTTATGCTGCTACTTATTTGGATGGATCATTTTATATTGGTATTTATAACCCTAAATCAAAAAAATGGGAGTCAGAAATTCCAATTAATATGAAAACAATGAAATGGCCATATTCTATAGCAGTAGGTAATAATAATGAAATTTATCTAGGTGTACGTGACCAGACAACCAGAAGGGATCAGATTATTAAGTACAATAGTATTTCAAAGCAATGGGCTGTGCTTGATGAAACTTGGGTAGATCCATATCAGGCTGGTTTCAACCCAATACAAAACCATTTGTATTACCTTAAGCATAGTGGTAGTCAGTTTGCCAGTTATAGTCCTGTTTCGAATTCATTTAGTGAAGAAGATATTCTAGACCGAAGATTTTACCACCCTCTTGAGTCATATGGTTGTGACAATATGGCGCAATGTCCTAAATATGTTGAAGACCATGATGGTATTTTTGCTGAAAAGAAAGGAAATACCTCATCTTGGAGTCTTCAGGACATGTCATCTGGGAAAGGTTTATTCAAGAAAGCTTCAATGGTAGATACAGCATATGAAACTTTAAGTTATAACACCAACAATGACATGCTGATTAATGGGCAGATATTATCCATAGTTGGAACTGTGCTTGTGCCTGGAACAGTAAGGGAGTACGAATCGGTCGTTGCTTACAGTAAAGATAATGGTTTAACGACTAAAGTTATTAATGTGCCAGAAAGTGTGAGTCCTAGAAAAATAGCAGTAACAAATTTAATTCAAGTTCAAAAAAATTAATTTCAGTATTGAAAAGGATACCAAAAATGAAAAAAATATTATTAATATTATCCCTAGTGAGTTCTGCTGCATTTGCATCAAGCGGGGGTATCAGTATTCAGAATTTATCAAAATCAGATATTATAAATCCATCTATTACGATAGATTACGTAAATAATAGTTTTGATAAAAGCTATAGTTTAAATGAAACCATTAAGGGTTATATCCAACCTGATATTTCTAATGAAGAGCGTAATGCAGCTTTGCCGAGCAGTACTATGCCTATTAATTTTGATGTTACTGAGGCTGGTCTTCCAGAATCAGAAAACAAGAGCACATTTAAAACGTTTACTTTAAGCTTCAAAGCAAATAATAATATACATCAACTAAAGCTCAAGGGCCACGGTAGTGCTGATTTAGCTGCGAAGCCGTATTTTTCGCAAAATAATTCTAATATTGGGTTTGTTTCAAATGGACAGGTGGTTAATTATATTATTCTTGGCCCAACTCAAGAGGGAGAGTTTCGAGTAATGGAGCAGGCTTGGTACCCTAACGACCCAACTATTAAATTTTCTTCACCTGAAATTTTAACTACAACATCATTGAATAACAAATAGATATAAAAAGAGAATTAAATTAGGTCATAAAATGCATCTCTGTGTTAAGTAATACGTATTGATTCTAATAATAAATCCTTTGATTATATGAGAGCAAAAAGACAAGACTGACTCTAGATTGCTAAATTAAAAGATCAGCAAGAGAGATAGCTAAGCTTAAAAAAGAAAATTCCAACTTCATTCATTGAAAAATTTAAAATTCATATTTTTCTGAATATACTTCTTTAGTTATTTTTAATGCTTAGCTTTAGGGATACGCAGCTAAACCTGAATAATATTAAAATTAAATTAGAGGATTCAAATTGACAAGGCCATGGTTTTTATTATTCTTGATTGAAGGCGCACTGTTCTTTCTCATTACTTATCTAATGGATTTGTTTTATCTAGATCAGCCAGACTATATGATCCTTGCTAAAGTATTTATATTCGGTGTTTTTTGGGTATATATATTTAATTCACTTAAGGTGTCTCAATTCTACAGACAGATAATTAAAGTAGTGCTTTTGTATAGCCTATTTGCGTTAACAATTTCAATAGGTTTTCCGTCTGTATTTTTCACTAATTTTCTGTTAAATGTGTTTGCCATATGTATATGGGCAGCATTGGCTTATGTGGTTAGATATTTATCCCATTACATTGGTTTCTTTAAGACTCGCGTATTATGCTCGTTGGAGTTAGGGAAGAAACTTCCAAATAATAATAAAATTCAAGTGAACGCTTGTGATGGATTTACCTTGGCTGATTTGGTTGATGCCGAAGTGCTAGTGATTGATGAGGAAACAAAAAATAGTAATGATAGCCACCGAATTATTTCTCACGCGCATGTGCTTGGTTTAAAGGTTCTTACATTAAGAGAATTTTCTTCTTATGTCGGTGGTAAATTTATGCTCCAAAGTTTTGATAGTGATTGGCTTTCTGCGTCACTTAAAAGGCCTAAGATTTATGGCATAATTAAGAGAGTTTGGGAGCTTGCCTTAATATCCATATTTTTGCCAATAATACTGTTAACGGTTGCATTCGTCTCTCTGCTAATCTTAATTTTTATGGGTAGACCAATATTTTTTATTCAAGAGCGCATGGGATTATCGGGTAAACCATTTAGGATTTACAAATTCAGGACAATGCTGGAGTCTAGTGAGTTAAAAGGCGAAACGCTTGAAGATGATGTTAGAATTACTAAACTTGGCCGGGTGCTAAGAAAATTTAGATTAGATGAGCTTCCACAGATACTTAATATTTATAAAGGAAATATGAACCTGATTGGACCAAGGCCAGAATGGTCCGAGACTGCTGGGCAATTTAATGAGGAATTAGATTTTTACAGTCTGCGAAATATTGTCAAACCTGGAATTACTGGATGGGCTCAGGTAATGCAAGGGCATGCCACCGGCAAAGATGGTAACTATGAAAAATTGCAATATGATCTCTATTATATTCGGCATTTTTCTTTTTCATTGGATATGATGATTTTCTTTAAAACCATTCTAACTCTCTTGACAGGAAAAGGTGCAAAATAGTGTGTGGAATAAGTGTATTAATTAAAAAATCATTAATTTCAGAACAAGAGATTGACTGCATCAATCAACCAATTTTCCACAGAGGACCAGATGATTCTGGTGTGTTTATAGATAAAAATGTTGGGCTCGGGCATAGACGACTTTCAATAATTGACTTATCTGAAGCTGGCCATCAGCCTATGAAGTACTTAGATAAATACTTTATTGTATTTAACGGTGAGATTTATAATTATATTGAAATAAGGTCAGAACTTAAAAAACAGGGATATCAATTTAAAAATTCTACAGATACAGAGGTAATACTTGCAGCCTATGATTATTGGGGTGAAGCGTGTGTTAATTATTTTAATGGCATGTGGGCTTTTAGTATTTATGATAAGCAAAGTAGAAGTATATTTTGCTCTCGAGATCGATTTGGTATTAAACCGTTATATTATAAATCTACCCCAGATTTTATTTGTATGGGTTCTGAAATAAAACAAATTCTAGCATATGACAAGGTAAGTCTTTGCAATACAAAAATGTTAACTGATTTTTTGGTTTATGGTTATTCTGAGCATACAACTGAGACATTTTTTGATGGTATTAATACTTTATTGCCTGGCCATAATATGCTGATAAATGCTAGTACTTTGGAGTATAAAATTTATCAGTATTATACATTGGAAGAAAAGAGTGACTCTGACTGCAAATCAAAAATAGATTATGTCGAGAAGTTCTTAGGGCTTTTAGATTCTTCCGTAAATCTACGGTTAAGATCTGATGTTGCAATTGGTGGGTGTTTGAGCGGGGGGTTGGATAGCTCTTCCATTATTGGAGTTGCATCACAATATAATCAAAATTTTAATGCATTTACAGCTAAAAGTGAGTCAATAGATACAGATGAAAGTTTCTATGCCAAATTAGTTTCAGAACACCTTGGTGTGAATCAACATTGGATTACTCCCTCTGAAAGTGAGTTCCAAGATACTTTGTCACAGTTAGCTTATATACAAGAGGAGCCGTATTTATCGCCTAGTATTTTCATGCAATACTCTGTCTTTAAGGCGGTAAAGGAGCAAGGTGTTACAGTGCTTTTAGATGGGCAAGGTGGGGATGAAACCCTTTTAGGATATGAACGATATTATCCAGCAGCGCTCGGCAGCAAAGGCCTATTATCAAAGTTCCTAAGCGCCAGAGAAATATCACAAAATAGTAAATTAAGTTATCTTCAAGTTTTAAAATATTATTTGTATTTTACGAATCAACATATTAGAAAAAAAGCAAGATTAAGAGAATCCATAAAGTACCTCTCACCACAAATAATTGGTGAAGCCGAGCGCTCAGACATAATTAAAAAATCAGCAGATTCATATTCAAGTTTATTTAATCTTCAATTTTGTGAAATTGGCACTCTTCAATTACCTCATTTATTAAGGTATGAAGATAAAACCTCAATGTATCATTCAATTGAGACTCGCTTACCATTTTTAGATTATCGATTAGTAGAATTTAATGTAAATCTACCGTTAGAGTTTAAAATTCAAAATGGGTGGACAAAATATATTCTGAGACAAGCTGTTAATCCAATATTACCCAAAGAGGTGGTATGGCGTAAAAATAAATTTGGATTTCAAGCACCTGAGAACAAATGGTATGAAAGAATTATTAGAAGTGCTGAAATAGAGCAATTTGTTTTTAATCAATCAATCGTAAAATATGTTCTCAGTAAGGCTTGTTTAGATACTAAAGATTTAAAGCAATTTCCTAAAAAGATGTTATGGCGTTTATTAAGCATCGCATATTGGGCAAACGAATATAAAGTGAGTATTAAGTAAGAGAATAATTAGTGGAAGAGATAAATTATCATGCAAGATATGAAAAAAATTAAAGTCGCGCACCTGACATCAGCTCATCCAAGATATGATGTGCGTGTTTTTGTAAAAGAATGTAAATCTCTTGCTGAAAATGGATTTCTGGTCAGTTTGGTTGTGGCTGATGGTAAAGGCAATGAATGTCTAGATAATGTTGAAATTTATGATGTTGGTGTGTCAAAAGGTAAGCTTGATAGGGTTTTGAATATTACTAGACGTGTTTTTAAACAAGCACTTGATATTAATGCTGATATATATCATCTTCATGATCCTGAGTTATTGTTGGTTGCAAATAAACTTAGAAAACTAGGAAAGATTGTTATTTTCGATGCCCATGAGGATCTGCCAAAACAGATTTTATCTAAACCATACCTCAGACCTTGGCAGCGTAAAATATTTTCTTTACTGGCTAAAAGGCTTGAGATTTATGTATGTAGTCGCATTAATGCTGTCGTAACTGCAACACCTACAATTCAAAAAAAATTCAGTAAATTTCAAAGCTTAGCTGTTGATATTAATAATTATCCAATTTTAAACGAACTCTTAATTGAGTCATGTGACTGGAATGCTAAAGCGAATCAAGTTTGTTATGCAGGCGGTCTGACTCAGATTAGAGGCATTGAAGAAATGATAATTGCTGTCAAATCGATTCCAGGCGTTAGTATAAAGTTAGCAGGTGGCTTTCAATCAAAAGACTTTGAAGATCAGGCAAAAAATATAGCTAACGCTAATGTGAGCTTTTTAGGTTTTATTGATCGGATGGCGCTTAAGAATTTATATGGAGAATCTAGAGCAGGTATGGTTGTGTTATATCCGACGCCTAATCACTTAGAATCGCTTCCTATTAAAATGTTTGAATACTTATCTGCAGGTATTCCAGTCATATGCTCTAATTTCCCATTATGGCAAGAGATTATCTCGAAGCATCAATGTGGATTGTGTGTTGACCCGCAAAATGTTGAAGAAATTACAGAAGCGATTCGTTATTTATTGTCAAACTCTGAAATAGCAATTGAGATGGGTGAAAATGGTAAAAAAGCCGTTCAATCTTACTATAATTGGGAAAATGAATGCGCCAAATTAATAAATTTATATGAGCATCTGAGAGATAAAAATGAGTAAAACATATAACATATGGTTTTGCCATCCTTACGCATCGGCCCCAGGTAAAGGTCAAAGTAAATTTCGAGGTGAATACTTTATTGTTAATGAACTGATAAAATTGGGTCATAAAGTTAGTATGATTACTTCTTCGGTTGAGCATATTAATGGACCAAAAGTTGAAATGTCGAAAGAAGTGGATTTTGAAAGAATCGGGCAAATCCCATATGTTTGGCTTAAAAATAGGCCATATGAAGGGAATGGTCTAGGCAGAATTATTAATATGCTTAAACATGGATATTCGCTAAAAAAATATTTCAGAAAAATTGCTGATCAAATTGGAAAGCCAGATATTGTATTATGTTCTGCAATGCCTGCTTTTCACTATGGCGCCTGTCGTAAAATCTCAAAGTATTTCCAAGCAAAATTAATTTTCAAAGTAAGAGATATCTGGCCATTATCGTTAATAGAATTAATGGGGCTTCATAAATATCATCCATTATGTTTGTATGTTGGTTATACCGAGAAAAAAGCTTACAAGGAATGTGATTCAGCAGTATGTGTTTTAGATAATGCTAAGGGTTATATGGTCTCTAGAGGCCTTTCTCCAGAGAAATATAATTGGATATCTAATGGCTATCAACCGCTTGATGTTGATGAAGAAATCAATCATTTGGATGACGATTTAGTAAAAATTCAAGAATTAAAAAGGTCAGGAAAATTTATTATTGGGTATGCAGGAGCAATAGGTATACCAAATAATTTAGAAATTTTATGTGATGCTGTATCTGAGTTAAATGATGATATTCAATTAATCCTACTAGGAAATGGACAGATTAAAAATGATCTGGAATCTAAATATAAAAACGCATTTAATATTAAGTTTATTGGCCACAAAGCAAAATCTAATGTACCACTTTTTTTAAATGAATTTGATATTTGTTATTCTTCAGTGAGGAATCTGCCAACATTATATAATCATGGGCTAAGTGTGAACAAAGAATTTGAATATTTGTTTTACAAAAAGCCGATCATTTTCCCTGAGGCGCCCCAATCAAAACTATTAAGAAATTTATCGACAGATTTGATGTATGACAGCACCAATCCTGTTAATTCAATTAAAAAAGTTATAGAAAAGGCAAAGAATATGCCTCGAGATAAATTAAGCGCAATTGGTCAGTGTGGTAAAGAGATTATTGAAAAAGAATACCTATACTCCGAATTGGTAAAGAAATATGACCTTTTATTTAATCAACTAATGTCAAATAATTAACGTATTGAGGAAGTGTATGGAGATAAAACGTAAGATCTGTGTTGTGGGCTTGGGATATGTAGGCTTGCCTGTAGCAGTTGCCTTTGGTAAGCAACATCAAGTTGTTGCCTTTGATATTAATAAAAAACGAATTGACGCTTTAAAAAATGGGCATGATGATACTTTGGAGGTGAGTGATGAAGATCTTTTACAAGCCAATTTATCCTTTACCTCAGATGCGAAAGATTTAAGAAGTTGTGATTTTTTTATTGTTGCTGTGCCAACACCTGTCGATGATTCTAATCAACCTGATTTATCACCATTGATTTCAGCATCAAAAACGATAGGTCAGAACTTAAGTTCTAAATCAATTGTTGTCTATGAGTCAACGGTTTATCCAGGCGCAACAGAAGAAGACTGTGTGCCAGTTTTAGAAAAAGAGTCGGGTCTTAAATCAGGACAAGATTTCCATGTGGGGTATTCGCCTGAACGCATTAACCCAGGGGATAAACAACATGTATTTACGAGTATCTTAAAAATTGTTTCTGGACAGACACCAGAAGTGCTAGATATTATTGCTGACGTATATGCATCAGTTGTGACAGCTGGGGTACATAAGGCAAGTTCCATTAAAGCGGCAGAGGCAGCTAAAGTCATTGAAAATTCGCAGCGTGATTTAAATATTGCTTTTGTGAATGAGCTTTCAAAGATTTTTTCTCTTATGGATATTGATACGCATGAAGTCTTAAATGCGGCTGCAACTAAATGGAATTTCCATAAGTATAACCCTGGTTTAGTTGGTGGTCATTGTATTGGTGTTGATCCATATTATTTAACTTATAAAGCGCAGAAACTAGGGTATCACCCTGAAGTTCTACTAGCTGGTAGAAGGATAAATGATAGCATGCCTCAATATATTGGTTCTCAGATTATAAAGAAAATGGCGCAAAATGATAAGCGTATTGCTCGTTCGAGAATTGCTATATTAGGTGTGACATTCAAAGAAAATTGCCCGGATACTCGAAATTCAAAAGTTTTTGATTTGATTCGTGAGTTAGAAGAATATACAGCAACTGTTGACGTATATGATCACTATGCAGATAAATCTGAAGTTCAAGCGCATTATAATATACAGCTCAAGGATGGAGGTAACTTAAAAAACATGAAGTATGATGTCCTGGTTGTTGCTGTAGCACACCAAGAGTATAGGAATGGGGAGCTGCCTGAATATGATTTATTGTTTGATCTAAAGGGTATTTATCCAAAAGAAAAAAGTATATTTAGATTGTAGGGGAGTTTTATGAAAAATTTTGCATTAATCGGTGCTGCTGGATATATCGCACCAAGGCACATGAAGGCAATAAAAGATACCGGAAATGATTTGTCTGTTGCGGTAGATCGATTTGATTCCGTTGGTATTATTGATAGTTTTTTTCCAAACGCTGACTTCTTTACCGAATTTGAGCG
Organism: Francisellaceae bacterium; assembly: GCA_028355575.1. Lineage (GTDB taxonomy): Bacteria > Pseudomonadota > Gammaproteobacteria > Francisellales > Francisellaceae > CAJXRW01. Next base: position 21,380 of record JAOMSY010000016.1, read on the forward strand.
CTTTGATCGACATGTTAATAAACTTCAACATAGTAATAATAAATTGGACTATATGAGTATTTGCTCACCTAATTACCTACATGATCCTCATATACGTTTTGCCTTAAGAAATGGCGCGCATGCCATATGCGAAAAGCCGTTAGTTAGAAACCCTTGGACTTTAGAAACTCTAAAGATAGCAGAAAAAGAGTCTGGCTATAAAGTTTTTAATATACTTCAATTGCGTTTACATCCTTCAATTATCGCATTGAAAGAAAAAATTGAAAATGGGCCTGAAGATAAAATCTATGATGTTGATTTAACCTACTTAACCAGTAGAGGAACTTGGTATTACGTTTCCTGGAAAGGGGATGATGCTAAATCTGGTGGAATTGCTTCAAACATCGGTGTGCATTTTTTTGACATGCTTGGTTGGATTTTTGGAAAGGTAAAGAAGAATGATGTTCATGTTGATGATGTGGATAAGGCAAGTGGGTTTCTAGAATTTGAGCGTGCGCGTGTAAGGTGGTTCTTAAGTATTAATGAAAACATGTTGCCAGATGAAGCAGTAAAAAAAGGTCAGCGTACCTATCGTTCTATTACAATAGAAGGAGAAGAGCTTGAATTCAGCGGTGGTTTCACAGATTTGCATACCATAACTTACCAAGATATTTTATCTGGAGGAGGGTATGGTCTTGAAGATGCTAGACAAGCAATCGAGACAGTGTTCGTTATTAGACATTCAGAGCCAAAGGGTTTAGTAGGAGACTATCATCCTTTTGCAAAAAAAGCGGCCTCTAAACCATTTATTGGTTTTTCTAGACAGCTTGAGCGAGATTACTTTCAAAAATTAAGGCACGATAAATAATGGATTATTTTGTTCATGAAAGCAGTTATGTTGATGACGGAACTTCTATAGGAAATGAAACAAAAATATGGCATTTTTGTCATATTCTGGGAAAGACACAAATTGGCGAAAAATGTTCTTTTGGACAAAACTGTGTTGTAGGGCCAAATGTAAAGATTGGGAATAATGTTAAAGTTCAAAACAATGTTTCTATATACAACGGTGTCGAGTGTGAGGATGATGTTTTTTTAGGCCCATCCATGGTCTTTACAAATGTTATTAACCCTAGGAGTCATGTGAATAGGAAAGAAGAATTTAAAAAGACGTTATTAAAAAAAGGTTCTTCAGTTGGCGCTAATGCAACGATTATTTGTGGTAATCAAATTGGTGAGTATGCATTAGTCGGTGCTGGCGCTGTTGTTAACAAAGATGTAAAGCCGTATGCGTTAGTTGTTGGCGTACCGGCGAAACAAATAGGTTGGGTAGATACGATAGGAAATAACCTGAGTTTTTCGGCTGATAATAAAGCAACAGGAACAGATGGTAATTCTTATGAACTAGAAAATAACTTTGTAAAGAGGAAGATAATATGAAGCCTTTTTTTGATATTCAGGCTCAATATATAGCGCATAAAGATGAGATAAATTGTGCAATTCAAGAAGTGTTAGATTCAGGGAAATTTATTATGGGACCTCAGGTTAAGTTACTTGAATCACAGTTAGAGGATTATACTGGTTCTAAAAATTGTATTAGCTGTGCTAATGGGACAGATGCTTTGCAAATTGCTTTAATGGCGATAGGAATTAAGCCAGGAGATGAAATCATCACAACACCTTTTACATTCATCGCTACCGCAGAATCAATCGCATTGTTAGGTGCTGTTCCAGTATTTATAGATATTGAAGAGGATAGTTATTTAATTGATCATACGCTTATTGATGAAAAAATCTCTAATAAAACTAAGGCAATTATTCCTGTTTCATTATACGGTCAAATAGCGGATATGGATGAAATAAATAGAATTGCTAAAGAGGCATCAAAAACAATTGGGCATAAAATTTATGTTATTGAAGATGCTGCTCAAAGTTTTGGTGCTGAATATAAAGGGAAAAAATCTTGCAATGTCTCAGATATTGCTACAACCAGTTTCTTCCCGACAAAGCCATTAGGTTGTTATGGTGATGGCGGTGCCATGTTTACAAATGATAGTGAGCTTGCAACTGCAATGAAGCAAATCAGAGTTCACGGTCAGTCAAAGCGATACCATCATACAAGAGTTGGCGTAAACTCTCGCCTAGATACAATACAAGCAGCAATATTAATGGTTAAATTGAAATATTTTGACCACGAAGTTGAAAAGAGATGTTTTATTGCAGAGAAATATGGAGCTCGATTAAAGAACGTGGATGATATCATTACGCCAGTTGTAATGCCTCACAGAAAACATGTGTATGGTCAATACACGATACGTACAAAAAATCGTGCTACATTTATAGAAAAATATAAACAAGAAGGTACTCCTACAACTATTCATTATCCAGTCCCATTGAATAAGCAACCGGCCTTTGATACAGGTGTTTTTTGTCCAATATCAGATCGACTGTCGAATGAGGTTGTTAGTTTGCCTATGTGTTTATATACTTAATGAGGCGTATTATAGTGATCCCTTTGTCTAGACAGCAATATCAAATTTTATAGAATTATTTTCTCCTGCTTGTTTGTCTTTAACTGGTCCTATAAATTTATATAAGTCATCAGAACCATGAAATACTTTTGATAGGCTCTGATAGATTAATGATTGGACTTTGGATATAGGCGTACCGTCAGCAGCTTGGTCTGATGAATTAGTGCTTTGGACTTGGGTTTTTGTAACAGCTGGGTTTTCAAATAAATCAGTCCTCTAATTTAACAACTGCTTTTTCCATTTATAAATTTGGTTGTCTTCTCACTTTTTATTGCTTCTAATGTAACTTTGAATTTTAATTTAGCGCTAATGGTTTTCTTCACAGGGTTCATCATAATTTGCATAGCCTGTTCAAAAAATGCTATTCAAAATTTAATATGAATGTTTTAGACTTAATACATACGATAAGAAATATTTTCATTTGAATCTTTATGAGAAAATTAAAATTTCGGTATTGGTAATAAGTGATTTATTAGGTTTATCTATACACAGTAATTTAGGTTAAATTTGGAGTAGTGCTCAATGAGAATAGTTAAATTAGGCTTTTTCTTTGTTATTGTTTTTAGTGTAGCGTCGATATATGCCATTAATGTTAAAGTTATGAACAATACAGGGAATGATCTAAATTTAATTACGCTTTATAATAGTGGAGCTAAGACGGTTGGAGATTGTATTTCATCTGAAGGTACATTTCAGGTAAATTCTGACCCTTTAAATCAAGGTTCAGGAAATATTGATATTTCTCAAAACGGAATAGATGGGAAAGTATCTGGTGTGTTTTTAGCAAGGTATCCTTCAAAAAATGGTACTTGTAATGATAAACCTTCTGATCAGGTAAGTTATTCAAATTTAGTTTCATTTAATGTGGATGATATAAACACAAACAAAACCTCTATACGTTATCGTCCTTTCTCGTCGACGGGATTAAATATGACTCCAGTGGTAATCTTTAATCCTCAGTCCGAAATTCTTGCTACTTATACAGGCCATAGGCAAGGCGATTCAGGTAAAGGTTCTTATGGCTATTATAATCCGAAAAAATCAATAAAAAGTTTTGATAATGGCAGCGATAACAATGGATATAACTCAAGTGCAATGGTCTCAAATAACCAAGAACTAATCTTATATTAATAGGGGTGTATTAACAAATGAAAAACATTTTATTATTTATTACGTTATCAGGGTTTGGTGCAAGTGTATTTGCCAACTATAACCATTGCGAGGGTGTGCCTTATAGTTGCGGATATTTCGATATTTCCAATCAAACAGGTCAAGATTTACGCCTTGTAGAAACTTATAAGGCTGAAGGCAAGTTATACAGATACGAGTCAGCTTGTATTAAGCCAAAACCAATAAGTGATGCCAATAGCTATAAGCAGGACTATGCAAGAATATATTTTACTGGTGGTTTTGGTACCGATGAGGGACCAATGATAAATGGTAAGCCAACAAATAGTGTAAAATCAGCAGAGATAGTTGAGTATTCTTCGACTGATGGTAGTTGTAGTGCGGACATTGATCCAGATAAATGGCCGACTTATTATCAACCTAACCCAATTGTAACATTTAACCCAAGTGACTTTTCTTGGCAACAGACTACTTCGGACTGGGCGCCTAATGCTGCTCATAACTTTTCTACAATACATTATACAGTTGTGAAAAATTCACAAGATACACCTGCACAAAAGGCTTCACCTGCAACTGTATTAAATAGAACGGCTTGGTGGAATAATCCTGTTGGATCACCTTCATTTAATATTTTTTCTGTTGCAACGTATGGAAATATGGTTGGAGCAATATATTATGTGCCTGATGTTTCAAAAAAAGCAGTGTTTATTGACAATTCGATAGACCCAGAGAACCCTGGATCAATCCAACAAAAAAACACATCATCTTCTCGTGAGCAATGGGCTAGAGGTGGTCCTACTGCTTCCCCATATAATGAATATGTCTATATTAACAACACACTACAGTCTGATAGATTTAAATATCCAACTTATTTAGTGA
>JAOMSY010000160.1 GCA_028355575.1 Francisellaceae bacterium
TTCAGGCTCATAGGCTGTATTACCACTGCACCATCCAGTGTATGGCCACCCCTTACACTCATACACATTACCGCTGAGAGAAGTTACTTGATCTCCCTCAGAATAACTTTTACTGCTGCTCCATTGCTCTGCATAACTTATATCAAATACTGAAGCTGCTAATGCGGCACAAACAAATTTTGAAATAGTTTTTATTCTCATTACCCGTATACTCCTTAGTTATTATGCTGATCATATAACTTGATCATTTTTTATTAACATTTCGGTATACTTAATAATATTTGAAATATTATGATTATTATATGTATTATTACTATAATACGTATGCCTATTTTCTGACCACGTGTAAGATATACACCATCAGTAAATTAGATTAAATTACAGTCAAAAGAAAATTATATTATTTTACAACAAGATATAAATAATCAAGTTAAGAAATCAACCATGTACTAGAATAGGTAAAATAAACAGTCTGTATTAAAGACTATTTATTAAAATAATTACTTTTATTGAATGAAAATTGAGTAGGAATATAAGAATATAAGAATATAAGAATATAAAATTATATGATAAATATTATACTGAAAAGTATTAAGCTGCTTTAGTTGCAGTCATAGCCTTAATCTTAGCATTTAATCTAGATTTATGACGAGCAGCCTTATTTTTATGCAATAAGCCTTTGCTTGAGTAGCTATCTAATACAGGAACTAATTTTGCATAGGCAGCTTTAGCACCTTCAGCATCATTTGCTTCAATCATTTTAATTGTATTTTTAATACAAGTACGCATAAAGGTTCTCATAGAACTATTATGAGCATTAAGCTTTACAGCTTGACGCGCTCTCTTTGTTGCTTGCTTACTATTAGCCAATGTAAATCTCCAAATTATTCATATTTAAACGGAAAACATTTTGCTCTTTCTATGCCAATAAGTCAAATAGTTTTTATTACCATAGAAAAAAGAGCACATTGTTTTCAATTATACTGCAATATATTTGTTGGTTAACTTAACAAATGTTGCAGGATCATCTAATTGACCACCTTCAGCTAAGATAGCCTGCTGTAATAACAATTCAGACCAGTCAGCAAAAGCAGTGTCATCTTGTTCTTTTTCAAGCTTTTTAACAAAATCGTGATGAGCATTAAGCTCAAGAATAGGCTTACCACCCATTCCCATACTTGGCTGCCCTGCTTCTGCCATTAGTTTTTGCAAATGCATGCTCATTCCATAATCATTAACAACGATACAACTAGGGGAATCAGTAAGCCTGTGTGACAAGCGAACATCTTCAACTTTTTCTTTCAGCACTTCTTTCATTTGCTTTATTACTGACTTTAACTCTTTTTCAGCCTTAGACTGTTCTTCTTTGTCCTCTTCTGTATCAAACTCACCTAAATCTAAATCTCCTTTAGCGATAGATTTAAGCTGTTTACCATCAAACTCAGTCAAATGAGAAGTTAACCATTCATCTACACGATCGAACATTAATAGCACTTCAATATCTTTTTTACGGAATATTTCAAGCTGTGGATTATTCTTAGCTGCGGCAAATGATTCAGCTGTTACATAATATATATGCTTCTGCCCTTCCTTCATACGCGCAACATATTCTGTTAATGAAACATCCTGCAAGGTTTTATCAGTATGTGTAGATGCAAAACGAAGCAAGTTAGCAATTTTTTCTTTGTTATCAGTATCCTCACCAGGACCTTCTTTTAAGATTTGACCGAATTGAGCCCAAAACTTCTCATACTCTTCAGGGTTGTTTTTAGCAACCTTGCTTATCATGTCTAATACTTTTTTGACAGAAGCCTTTTTGACTTTATCTAGCACTCTATTTTGTTGCAAAATTTCACGCGAAACATTTAAAGGTAAGTCATTAGAATCAACTATACCCTTAACAAACCTTAAATAATTAGGCAATATCTCTGCATTATCCATAACAAAAACACGCTGAACATATAAATGTAGAGATGATTTGCGTTCTCTGTCCCACATATCAAAAGGTGCATTCTGTGGAATATATAAAAGACTTGTATATTCTAAGTTACCCTCAACTTTATTGTGAGACCATAACATTGGGTCGGCATAATCATGAGAAATATGCTTATAAAACTCTTTATATTCTTCATCAGATATTTCACTTTTTGGTCTTACCCATAGAGCTTTAGCTTTATTGATATTCTCCCACTCATTAGTCTCAGTCTGCTTACCATCTTTATCAGTCTCAATTTTTTTCATCTGAACTGGCAATGCTATATGATCAGAATATTTAGTGACAATTCCTTTTAAGCGGAAATTATCTAAAAATTCTTTTTCTTCTTTTTTCAAGTGAAGAACTATTTCTGTTCCACGAGAAGCCTTTGTGATTGGCTCTACGGTATATTCACCCTCACCTTTAGAAGCCCAACTAACTG
>JAOMSY010000161.1 GCA_028355575.1 Francisellaceae bacterium
TCATGCTGATATATGTGATGTCAGTGCACCATACTTGGTTGGGGTAATAAACGCAAACATTGTTAAGAAGATAAGGATAGACCAAGAAAAATATTAGGGTTCAGAACGCCAATGGAATATAATAATTTCAAATCTAGGAATTTCGTGTCACGATTGTAGGTTTAATCCATCCTCCAAGATCATTTTTTTATAAACAAATTCGTGTACGTAATATCATTAATAATTAATCAGTATGAATTGTTTAACGATAAGTATAGTTATAATTAATCGAAATTTGACTATATAGTTCTAATGTACTTGGCCTTTACTAAAAGTAAGTTATCTTTTATAACATTAACTTCTATATTCATTCCGTTCTTCACTTTTGCTGATTCACACTTGAATGTTAAAACGTCATCAATAAATATAGGTGAGATTATTTCAATAAAATCAAGCGCATGTGTTTTATTCTTATTAGATTTTCCAGTCATTATGTAGTAATTTTTGATTGATCTTGTTATCCATTCTCTTAATTTATTTAATGGTAGGGTGCTATTGTTTGAAGTATCATCTTTTGTAACTAGCCTTTTTGATACAGAAAGCATGTCATCTCCTTTGTTTTTATATGATTTAATTCCACAAGTAAATTATGCTATTTTTACGATGGATTTTGTACGGCATTTAGATCGCTATAAGGACAATGATGATTAGAAAATAATGGTTATTGGTAATAGCAATTAGTCTTAAATTTATATGATTATGTCTTAAAAACTGGACAATCTGGCGGGTCTGGGTTGTAGCCACCATATTTACACTGGTCTACTTTCAGCCAGCTAGGGACGTTATCTTTTCCACTAAAGTCATTAATCGCTTGTTTTAATACATAATCTTGGGCATATTCGCACATGTATAAAGCGCAACTATATCCACCATAACCCTCGGTATGTGCTAAGGCAAGTGTCATGGCTAAGTTATAATATGCGCCAAGGTTTTGATAAAATTGTACATCATTACTATTAATTAGTTTGTTTGGCTGAAGTAAAAGGTTTGGCATGGATTTAGGCTGGATTGTGAATGCAAAAGTAAACCCGCCGCCAGTTGATATTATATGGGGTGTATATTCCTGAATAGAGTTATTATTCTGATCTAAATATAGATATTCAGCACCTACACCCATGCCGCCGCCGCCTTTCACAACGACAGTTTTATTTTTCATTAATCCTTTCAATGATTTCATTTCATTCATGAATTCCGAGACTGTATCTGCGTTGTAAGAATGTGAGGTAACAGAGTTATTTTTATTATATGAATATTCAACTTGCATTGTATCAGGAATTTTAGGCCCTGTGCCTACACCTGCACCAAGGCCTAAGCCTTCAGTAAATTGAGTGTATTTGCCAGAATTTGCAAATTGAACACCGCCTCCGCCTCCAGAGCCAATAGAAATCTGTTTAATATTCTTAATTGACCCATCCTTATCGTAGTCAAACTCTGGTGAGGTGAAGCCTCCGCCACCACCAGAACCACCTGTGAATACAACATTATCTTCAGCAGCCTCAGTTCCTATATATACTTGAAAACCTGCTCCACTCCCGCCGCCTGCGCTCATACCCCAGTATGCACTATATGGCTTGTCAGTATTATCTTTATAATAATTTTCAGTAAAGGGAATTGACCACCCATTTGGCATGTACATACTTGATACTTGGCCACCTTTATCAATGTAGTTTTGCTCTGCATTGGCAGATAAGTCTTCAACATATTGGTCAAATCGATTTGGGTGTCCTTTTTGGGTAGGGCCAAAGTCGATAGGATTGTTCATAATTGCATTAAAATATTCAATTGGGCTTTTATGGTATGTCCATGTTTGTGTTTCTTCAACGCTGCCAATATAAGCAAGAAATTGACATAATGGCTCCCCTAAACCAGATTTAAAATTATCGTTAGGGTAGTTATTAGGGTAAATATTATTACCTTTATCATCCAAGTCTATTTGTCTAAGATCTGCTGAATTACAAGCTAACTGTGTTTGGTTAGCATCTTGACCTGCTTTAACAACATCTGCTGTATGTGCATAGTAGGTGAAGTTACCATTAATATTATCATCATTACCGGTCATATTTTGTAGAGTCTGTTTAAGCTTTGTGTAATATTGATATGCAGAATAACAGAAAACATCATCTTGATAAGTTCCAGGGTTTTTGATTTCACTACAATCATGGACAGGTATAACTTCAGCAAATCCTGAGTTAATAGCGATTGCTAAAGTAATAATAAGGCTAAGTTGAAACGTTTTATTTCGGCGCATAAAATCCTCCAAAAAATTATTTAAGATGGTGTGGCGTCACATTGGACATAGATATATGGGTTATATTGATTTGTTTTGTCCAGCCCCATTGCGCAGCCAGTGCTCTTGCCCACAATGACTTGAAAA
>JAOMSY010000162.1 GCA_028355575.1 Francisellaceae bacterium
TTTTGTTTTCAATTAAACATCCTTCTGATTTTAGAGCTAAGGTAATATTGCCATACCTTATTCGAAATCCTGCTTGCTGTTTATATTCTTCGGATGGGATGATGATGCAGATTTTCAATATAAATATCCTTCTATTGCAATTGCTCGATTTAATAAATCATTAAGTAAGTATTGTGAAGGGATATTCAGTTTAACCGGGCTTTTTTTAGATGTAATAATTTCACAGTGACTGACTGATACTAGTGTGGTGTGTAAATTCAAATCATTTAACCCAATAAAGGAGTGAATATTTTCGTCTAGTTCTTCTTCAACGAATGCCTGTAAATTAATTTTTGACTTTAATAGCTTTTCAATATTGGCAATAAAAAACCGACTGTCCAATGAAAGGACAGGGTAAGTTGATTTATCAAGAAGCTCATCTGGGAGATCATTGCTTAGTTTCCATTCATTATCCTGGTGTGGATTTCGTTCCAAAATGAATGTATTTGATGTGCAAGTAACAAGGTTTTTTTTCTTAAGTATTAATTCTTGAAGTACGCTGCACCCTATAGATGCAGATCCGTTGTTAATAGAAATATTTGTCATGGTCGTTAAAGTTCGGGGATCATGTAGAACCACGCCTTCACTAATACAACAAATATATTTATAGTGGTGTGAATTTGAAATTTCAAATTCGAGTCGATTGAAATGTGTTACTTTTATGGTAACGCCGGGACAAATTTGATCTATTTTTTTAAATTGTGCTACATTGCTTAAAATTCGCTGAGTCTGTTCTTCTTTTCCAATAATTAATATTTTCGGATTGAATCTATTTAACAAGTATTGATTGGAGATACTGTACAGTGTTGTACACAAATGCTTGAAATTACAACTGGTTAGCTTAACTAGTACTAATAAGTTTGTCGTAGCGGATGGTTGAATGAGTGGTTGTTTTTGCTCCAGGTCATTACTTATTGGAAGAAAGAGCTGGGAGGAGTGATTAAGGATATTTCTATTGTCTACAAATTTAATTAAATTTAATTCCAAGTGTGGGGCTTGGTTACTACCAGAAGGTATATTTTCACTATCTTTCTGAAAGCTTTGCACAATATGCTTTGTATGGTTGTTGTAAATACAGTTGTCAGATATAGGGATTGATATGCTGAATTTTGGGTGCAAAGTTGTTAAATTTGAATAGATGATACTAAGAGAGACTGCAGAGTACTCGTCACTATTTGATTTTAAATCTAATAGTGACGATATGAGTGGTATTGAATTATCGGCTATAGTAATATTGCTAGCAATAATGGGTAGTTCTTTTTTATAAACACTGTTCGGATAATGAATATGTGTTTTGCGGTCATAGCTGCATGATAAAGTCTTATTAAAGGCATTTTCTATGGATAAATTATTATATTTTATAACTATTCCCATATTTACATATAGCCATTGAATGAAACAAGTTGATAATATTTTTTCTGACCCAAGCATGCTATTCAAGTTTATATTAATTTGATGCAGCCATTCGTATTGTCCTGATGAAAATATTTCTAACCATCTGGATAATAGGGAAAGTTGAATTCCTTTAAGGTCTTCGTGGACTATTGCTTCAGAAAAATGAATACCATTTAAGTATAATGAAGGGAAGGGAATTAATCGAATTTGACTTATGTTGTTAGCTAGATCCGTTTCGCAAATTAATATAGGCATGTATTGGTTTAATAACTTAACATCATAACATTGTAATGTTTTGTTAATTACCTGCTCGCATATTTTTTCTATGACATTATCTTTTTGTACATTAATGTTTATTTGGTAGAAGGATAAAATACGTGAATTATTGGCTGGCGTATTGTAATCTAAGGAAGACATACACCTCATAGTCATTTCATTAATAAAACTGATACTCTTGCAGCAGAATATGTTTTTGTCACTCAGTGTAAGTGGTTCTGCATCCAGATCAAAATCATTAATATGTAAATGAGAAGTGTCTAATTGATTTATTTTTAGAAAAGCATATAGTGATTCGGCACTACACTTGAGGTTTGGACTAGATTTATCAATATTGCCAAGCTCATGTCCTAGATATGAAATAATTTCCATTTTAGGCTTTTTGACTGTATATTTTGAAATAGTGCTAGGTTTCTTGCTGAACTTGTTTTTAAAGCACAAAGGTGGTGGTGCTAAAAGGTTAGAAGAGCAGAACACTTTTCGGCCCTCTCTTCTACCATGAGTTTCATAATGCAGCAGTGGGTTAATAACGGCTTCAATGACATCAGGATTATCGTCTAGATATTTTTCTGAACAAAACAATGGGCTTGGGTCAAATTTCTTTTTCCATCCTATTGTAAGGTAGTGTTTTACGAGGGAACGGAATAATAACTGATTAAGTGAGTATGTCTTTTTATACCAATA
>JAOMSY010000163.1 GCA_028355575.1 Francisellaceae bacterium
TAACATCAACCAGAATATGATTAGACAATTGGGTCTTCCGTAAGTAGTGTTGTAATTTTCTGCACAACATTTCTAACAGTTGTGTCAGTTGTTTCTACGATAAAGTCCGCGACTTCTAAATAAAGTTTTTCTCTTTCTTTCATCAATTTGATCAGCTGACCTTCTTTATCATCAACTTGTAATAAAGGTCTTTTTTTATCTTTAGAAGTTCTTTGTAATTGCTGCTCAATTGAAGCCTGTAAATATACAACTGTACCTCTAGATGAAAGTAAGTTACGATTCTCAGGCAAAATAACTGCGCCACCACCTGTTGCAAGAACAATACCTTGCATATTAGCTAAGTCTTCAAGGACAAGCTTTTCTCTGTCACGAAAGCCTTCTTCACCTTCTAAATCAAATATCCAATCTATATCAACACCACAACGCTGCTCGATTTCACGATCAGAGTCAAAAAACTGAAGCTTTAATTCAGAGGAAAGTTGTTTGCCGATTGTACTTTTTCCTGCACCTACAGGACCGATTAGAAAGACATTATTAGATCTTTTCATATATATATCTTCACTATAGTTATTTTAGTTAAACAATATACCCAATTCTCTCATTTACTATGAAACATCAGCACAATAAAATACACTGAATTCCCTATATATTCAAGTAGTAACTATTTGTAATATGGCCCAAAATAGCCCTAATCCAAAATAGTTGTTGTCAGAAAAATTAATAGCTCACGGTTTTCAACCCTGTTTCGTTTATATCTGAACAACCATCCTAGCAGAGGAATATCACCTAAAAGAGGTACTTGCTGGTTAGCAGTATCTAATTTTTTCTCATATACGCCACCAAGCACAACAGTTTCACCATCATTAACGACAAGCTTTGTCTGTATTTGGCGAGTTAAAATTCCTGGAACGCCTGCTGTAACAGGATCTTCAGTTGGCTCATCTTTTTTAACCGTTACATCTAGCGTAATGGTATTATTAGGTGATATCTGAGGGGTTACTAATAACTCAAGCGCCGCTTGAACAAATGCAATAGAAGCGGCACCACTAGCAGTAGACTGCAGATACGGTACATCTTCACCTTGTATAATAGAAGCCGTTAAATTATCAGCCACAACCAACCTAGGATTAGACAGGCTCTTTGCTTTGTTTAATTGCTCTAAAGCAGAAAGTTCCATACCCAAATCTACTGTCTCAAATATACGCGTAAAACTTAATCCAAGCGCACTACCACCTTGCGTAAACACAGTCTCAGGAATAGAAGTACCACTAGGAGTTTGATATAGTGTTCCCGACCCTTGCCTCACTTGCCCTTGAATTTTGTTTCCAGCTGTGATGGGAATACCATTTGCTCCGTTAACCAGAAATCTAAAACCAATTTCTTCTAGAGCAATTCGACTAATTTCAACCACTCTAGCATGCACTAAAACTTCTTTTGTTGGCGCATCAAGCCTATCAATTACCTTTAACACCTTATTAACACTCTCCTGAGTGTCTTGAATGATCAAAGTATTGGTTCGTGTATCTGATGAAATGCTTCCCCTAGCACCTAAAAATCCTGCGCCACTAGACTGTATAATAGGCATGAGATCCGCAGCTTTAGCATAGTTTAATTCTTTATAAGCCACGACAAGTGGTTCTGATGCTTCAACCGCATTTCTAGCAGCTAATTCTGCCTGCTCATGGGCTGTTATCTCACTAGCTGGTGCAATATATATAACACTTCCAATTTCTCTTTTACCCAAGCTTTCTGATACCAAAATAATATCCAATGCCTCTTGCCACGGAATATCCTTAAGCCTTAAGGTAACCGAGCCAGAAATTTGATCACTAATAACAAGATTAATATTTGCGAAATTAGCGAGTATTTGTAAAGCAGATCTGACACTGATATCTTGCAGATTTAGTGTGATTTTTTTGTTGGTATGAAAATTCAAGCCTGATTTCACTCTGGGTGATAATGTTAAGGAGTACTCATCCCCTGTCCTATCTTCAGAATAATTAATGGGCTTTTTTGTTTTGAAACTAAAAGAAGAATATGCAAAACCATTGTCCCCTGTAATGTAATTAACAGGCGTACCAAATGATGTTACATTCATAACATGTGCCCAATCATCAGATATATGCAAGTTATTAAATTTTAAAACTACTTCATTTGAACTTTTTGCATAAGAATTAATACTATAGTTACCCTTTGGGAGCTTAATCGTAAAAACACCGTTGCCTTCATTATTTTGCCTAAAAGTAATATCTTTTATCTTCCCTAAGATTACCGGGTCTTTATCTTCTTTCGCGTTTTCATCAACATTTTGTTTTTTGGGAAACAAACTCTCAAAGGTATATTGTAAGATACTACCAGTCTGTTTTGTTAAAACTAGCGTATCTG
>JAOMSY010000164.1 GCA_028355575.1 Francisellaceae bacterium
CATTTGCGACATGAAAATTCCTTAGTTTTTAATTTCTTCAAGTGTAAAATTATGATTTGTATATATACATATATCTGCTGCAATTGTCAGACTTTTCTCAACAATCTCTCTTGCATCAAAATCTGTATTTTGCACTAGCCCTATTGCGGCAGAACGAGCATATGCTGAACCTGAACCAATAGATAATATCCCATTTTCATCAGCACCCATGACATCACCTACACCTGAAATAATAAGCGAGGTTTTAGCGTCAGCAACTATAATCATTGCTTCTAGCTGTCTTAGCATTTTATCTGTACGCCATTCACGACACATTTCTACTGCGGCTCTTTCAAGCTGACCTTGATACATTTCTAGCTTAGATTCAAATTTTTCAAACAAAGTAAAAGCGTCTGCAGTTGCGCCAGCGAATCCAGCTATAACTTTATCTTTACACAAGCGTCTTACCTTCACGATATTATCTTTAGCAACCATATTTCCCATTGTTGCTTGGCCATCACCACCAATGACAACTGTATCTCCCTTGCGAACACAAAGAATTGTTGTACCATTCATTTTTTGCATTATTTTGCCTATTAAAAATTAATCGTTGGCTTTAAATATTGGGTAAATATTTGAGAATACAAGAGCAATAGAAAAATTAATTATTGTTTTTTAACATAAAGTCTAAATATGACTTCAATACTAAATTTTAGTTAGCAGCAATGCTGATTAGATTATTTTTGACTTTTATATTTGAAGCTTGATATAGACTCACTGTACTTGAATGCCATACACCATTAATTTTCTCTGATTTAAAAACAATATTATCAACATATTTGCCTGGAACATTAGGATTAAACGCCATAATATGTCCACGTATCAAAAGTGAACCAGGATCAGGTAATAGCGTAGTATCATTGCCTTGTAATATGGGGTTTTGGCTGCAATACCCTCCAATCATTTGAGAACATTCTATTACATAATTTGATTCGTTATGAATACTAACCAAGCCATTCTTAATATTTACAAGCATTTTATTTTGATTATCGGGTTGATGCTTAACACCAGAGTCAACTGCTGCACACCCAGCTAACCCGAACACACCAAATAGAACAACTAGGAAAAAACCTGTAATGGCCTTCGAACTTTGTAAGATTCTCATACTTAAAGCTCCTACTTAGAATCAGCTTGGTTCAATATTAATGTATCGTTAAATCCTGGTACAGTTGAGACTTTCACACCACTATTTTGATATAAGTTTTTAGTCTGGGGCTGATCAAATGCCCAATTACCATCTTTAGTTTCTTTATAGGTGAATAAAATATTATCTACGTACTTACCAGGTTCATTTTTATTGAAAACCATAATATGACCTTTAATCATGTGCGAACCAGGGTCAGGCAACATTTGTAAATAGCCATTTGCAGGCATTGGATTATTAGCACAATAACCGCCCAGAACTTGAGAGCATTCAACCACATACGAAGTATTGTTATTTATACTCCCAAAATACCCAGGGACAGATAAAGCTGCTCCTGGGGCAGCAGCAGCGAACGCCGTGGAACCAGCAACCATTGCAGCAGATAAAATAGCAATTGATAGGATTTTTTTCATTAAATTCTCTCCCAGTTTTTATGGATAAACAGTGTTTAAATGTATCTAAAAATACATTAAGGAAGATTAAACAACTAAAGCTGCCATAAAGATAATATATAAATATTATGAGTCTGATAACTAATGCTTATAAATCAGTCATTAGTTATTCTTGTTTGTCTGGTGCTACATTCAAAGCCATCAAACTGTTATTTAAAACTTCTGCAACAACGGGTGCAGCGACAGAACCTCCACCATAATTTTCTCCTTTCGGGTCATCTATTACAGCAACGACAACAAGTTTTGGATCAGAAATTGGTGCAATACCGACAAAAACACCCATGTATGAATCCGTTGCATAACCACCTGCAACTGCTTTACGTACCGTACCTGTTTTACCACCTACGTGATAATTTTCTAACTTAGCACGACGCCCTGTACCCCCTTCACCTTCAACAACATTATTCAACATCATCAAAGTATCGTTTGCTATTTTAGAGCTAATTACATGATAACCAACAACCTCTTCTTCAGAGTTAAGTTTAATTAAAGATGGTTTTAATAGTATGCCATCATTCGCAATAGCACCATAAGCTCTTGCTAGTTGAAGCGCAGTTGCATTCATCCCATATCCAAAAGATAATGTTGCCAATGGAAATTCACCCCATTTTCTTGGTGTAGGAACATAACCTGTTCTTTCCCCAGGGAATTTAACATCCGTTTTAGAACCAAAACCAAAAGTTAATAAAGTATCTGGTAACATTTCATGGGGAAGGGATAGC
>JAOMSY010000165.1 GCA_028355575.1 Francisellaceae bacterium
TAATATTTTTCTAATACAAATAAGAGCGATGTTGCGAGCGAGCGAAAAAACCAATAATTTAAGAATACTGCTGCCAATGGTGACAGATATCAATGAAGTTAAAGAGTCTATTAAATTAATTAAACGTGCGCGAAAAGAATTACTTGAAGATGGCTTTCACATAAAATCACCGGAAATCGGCATTATGATAGAAGTACCTTCAATCATTTTTCAAATCTCACATATATTAGAATTTGTAAATTTTGTTTCTGTTGGTACGAATGATTTAGCTCAATATATTCTCGCAATTGATAGAAACAATCAAAAAGTAGCACATCTATATTCTCAGCTTCACCCTTCTATGATCCATGCTTTGCATCAAATTTCCTTAGAATCTAAGAAAAGTAGCATTTATGCTTCCGTCTGTGGCGAATTGGCTGGCAACCCACTAGCTGCCCCCATTTTAATTGGGATGGGATTTAACAGTTTAAGCATGAATCCTGTTAACATCCTAAAAATAAAGTGGATCATGCGCAGCTTGACTTTTGATAAGTGCAAAAGCGCCCTAAATCATACTCTGAAATTGCATACCACAGAAGAGATTGAAACCTATCTAACAAATTTCCTAATCGAAAATAATCTAGCAAATATGATTCGAGCAGGTAATTAATATAATTTAACTTTAAATGCTAGAACCTGGGTAAAAAATGGCATATAATTTCCACAAACCTTTATTTTGAGAGAGAAAAATGAATAATTACAAGCATATTTTATTAGCAACTGACTTACACGATGACAACAAACCTGTTATTGATCAAGCAGTAGCATTAGCCAAAAGAAACAATGCCAAACTAAGCGTTATAAATGTGTTACCTAACATTCCATACTATATGGCTTCAGGCATTCCTTCTATTGCAGATTTAGAAGATCATCTAGAAGATGAAAACATGAAAAAACTCAAACTATTAGAAGCTGACATACACATGGAAAGTGACTTTCACCTAGTTCATGGTTCACCAAAACGTAAAATTGTTAACCTAGCCAAAGAGCTAGACTGTGATATTATTATATTAGGGAGCCACGGAAAGCACGGTGTTGAGAAATTTATTGGATCTACAGCTAATGGTGTATTACAACGCGCTCACTGTGATGTTCTCGTTATTAGAATTCAACATGATAAAAAATAGTTAATTTTATCTCTTGTACCCTTCTGATTTTCATAAAGCTAATCAAAACATAAGTTTATACATACATTTCCCTTGGTGTATTAAAAAATGTCCATATTGTGACTTTAATTCACATAAGATTACTAATAACAATTTTGATAAATACGTTAAGCATCTAATTAATGACCTAAATATACACCATGGTAAGACTTTAGCTGAAAAGCAGATTCAAAGTATTTTTTTTGGTGGAGGAACACCCTCTCTCTTACCTGCAGGCCTAGTCAATCAACTACTAATTAATATTGAAAAAGTTAGTAAATTTTCACCTAATATTGAGATAACATTAGAAGCAAACCCCGGCACAGTAGAAAGAGACTCATTTCAACATTATAAAACAGCTGGAATAAATAGGGTTTCATTAGGAGTTCAGAGCTTCCAAAATGATAAATTAAAAGCGCTGGGTAGAATACATGACAACAAATCTACTTATCAAGCGCTTCTTGAAATACATCAATCAGGTATATCAAACTTTAATATTGATATTATGCATGGACTTCCATTACAGACAGTTAAAGATGCACTTTATGATCTTGAAAGCGCTCTAAGCTATAATCCAACCCATTTATCCTGGTATCAGCTCACCATTGAACCAAACACTTTATTCTATCATCAGCAGCCAATATTACCCGATGAAGATACGCTTGAGGCAATAGAGGCTAAGGGCAAAGAATTAATTACACAGAATAATCTAGCGCAATATGAAGTTTCAGCTTATTCAACTAATACTCATACCCAATCTATGCATAATAAAAACTATTGGTTATTTGGCGACTATATCGGCATTGGTGCAGGCGCACATAGTAAACTCACAAATAGTAACAGTAAAATTAGAAGAATTTGGAAATATAAACACCCTAATGTATATCAACAACAGAATAGCTCATACATCCAAGGTGAAGAAACTATCTCAGATAATGAGGTTATATATGAATTTATGTTAAATGCGCTCCGACTAAAATCTGGTTTTAGCCTCAACTTGTTTGAAAAAAGAACAGGATTTTCTAGAAATACTATATTACCTAAAATCAAAGAACTTGAACAACAAGGCCTATTGAATCTATTTAATGACCAAACATTAACAACAGAAAA
>JAOMSY010000166.1 GCA_028355575.1 Francisellaceae bacterium
TCCACTTGAATGCCAAAAGGTACCTGTATTTTCAATATTTAAATTTTCAAGTATGGTATTAATATCTCTAACAGCTTTATCAACACTCATCAATGCTCTGGGACCACCCATTTCGGTCTGAACCCAACCCGGATGAATAATTCCAACAGGAATTCCTTTTGCTTTCAAATCAATTGATACAGATTTTGCTGCGGAATTCAATGCTGCTTTTGACATCCTATATGCATACCTGCCACCAGATCCGTTGTCAGAAATTGAACCCATACGGCTCGTCATAAATATAATTTTTGAACCCACTTGGAGTCTATCTAAAAACGTCTCTGTCACTTTTAATGAGCCCAAAGCATTTAGATTGATATTATCCAATATGTTTTGATAATTGATCTGACCAAGCTTTTCATCGCCCCACTGAGCAGCATTATTAATCAATATATCAATTTGAGCAATATCACCCAATAATTGTCTTATATCACCAACCGACGATGACAGATCAAAATTTTCTATCACATTAACATTAAGATTAAGATTAAGATTAAGATTAAGATTTTTAAGTTCATCAGATGCTTTGCGGCAAAGCGCAAAAACTTTAAAACCATTTTTAGCATAATACTTAGCGAAGCCTAAGCCAATTCCTCTGTTCGCGCCTGTAACAACCACTGTTTTCATGGCATACCTCTTTTAAAATTTTTGATAAGATATGCCATTATAAATGAAGTTGCATTAAAATCTAACCGTTGAGCTCATTGAAATTAGAATAGACTTAAGCTGTATTAATACAGATTTGTTTATTGACTAAATTCGTCATATGCCCTTAATGCATCAGCCGCATACATTAATGATGGCCCACCGCCCATATAGACCGACATACCGCATACTTCTTCAATCTCTTCTTTTGTCACTCCTAATCGGACTAAAGCTTTTACATGGAATCCGATACAACCATCACATCTAACTGCAATACCAATCGCCAATGCAATTAATTCTTTTGTTTTCTTATCTAATGCCCCATCTTTTGTAGCAGCTTTCGCCATCTGGGAAAAAGCGCTCATTACATCTGGAACACCTTTGTGTACTTTTGGTAAATATTCATTTAGATCTTTTGTGATTTCAGTATATGATTTTGACATTATTATCTCCTTTTTGATTATAATTTGAATTATGCTTTTGGTTGATTATAAGGTATCAGCAACAGTACGTTTGCCATACCACAATACCCAGTCAAGCCAGCGAATAATAAACCTCCGCCAAAAAAAGCACTTATCAGGCTGAACCAGGGTGAAATGGTTAATGCTAATATCACACCTATTACAACCATAAATCCAACAATTATTTGTACTTGCCTCATAACAGGAAGCGGTGCTTTTTGATCAACATTTAAGGGTTGGCTTGCTTTTTTCCAAGCCAAAATACCACCCTCCATAATATAAGCTTTTTTCAAACCTAGTTTCTCTATCTTAGCATGATTCTGTTTTGTCCTATTTCCTGCTTGGCAATGAAAAATCACCATATCATCTTTATCTAAAACACACTCATCAAGCTTATCAGATGGAATGTTTTGAGCACTTTTAATAGACTCACGTGCAAACTCGTCAGGGTTTCTTATATCTACAATTTTAATATCTTTCCCTTTATTCAGATCAAGAAATTCGCTTACTGAAATAGTTTCACATTTCGACATAACATTCTCCTTATATTTCTAATTTAGAATTATCTAATATAACAATTAAATTTTTTTATTGCGGGCAATAAATTTCGTAAAGCACCTTTAGTATTTTTTCAACGTTTTTATCCAGAATGCTATAATATACAGTCTGTGATTCTTTCCTAACCTTAACCAGCGCTTCTTTTCTCAATACCGACAAATGTTGTGAGAATGCAGATTGACTCAAGTCAGAATATTCCTTCAAATCACTAACACACATTTCACCTTGAGTTAATAAACATAATATTAACAAACGTGACTCATGTGAGAGTGCTTTTAACATTAATGCTGCTTTTTTTGCATTTTGCTGCATCTCATTAATTTGATTCATATTCAAGCACCTCCTTGATACGATTACATTAGCATATTCTAAATTAGATGTAAATACATTAGAATATACTAATGTATATTAGCTTATAAAAATCTTAAAACTATACCCACCATTAAGAGATAGATCTTGCCTTTACCTCTAAACTAAAATTTAAATCAAAACTATTTGCTAACCTTGAGATATACCAATGACAGCTCTTTTAGCAACAACAGTTTTCTTTAATTATTACAAAAGAATACCAAATTCT
>JAOMSY010000167.1 GCA_028355575.1 Francisellaceae bacterium
CGAGTATGTCGATGAATATGCAAACCCCAGAAGTCGCTATTCCAGATGTACCCAAAGTTGGTTTAGTTAAAGAAAGTGAGCAAACAGAAACCAGAGAAGCTATTAATGCCGGTTTGCAAACGCTTAAGGTCATACCTAAGTGGCGTAAAGTGATTGTGGGTGGAGATGACATCGAAAGCTTTGCAGCGATATCTAGACTCTCACCTGAAACTCAGGCCATGGTGTTAGCGCAAATTGCCGAGTACTATCAAGCGCAAACGGCAGCAGAAGATCAGTTTATAGGTAATACTGATAAAATTACGCCAAAAACGAAATGGTCAACAATCGTTACCAAAGGGCATAACAATCGGCTCCAAGGGGTGCAAGCAACAATTAAAAAGTTAGATCAACAGATATTAGCGGCTGACTTAAAGATTAAAGATCCAAACAATATTCCAACCCAATCAGATTATGAAGCAATAGATCAACTCAAAGCTGAACGAGCTAAACATCAAACAAATTTAACGAATCTTCAAAGCCAAGACATTGAATTAGCAGTGAGCAATATCAAAGCCATGATGCAAAAAGACTGCTTGCCTGCTTATGCACAAAATTTAGGTTCAGGTTATTTATATGTTTTTTTGAAAGATGCGCAAGTTCAGGTTGAGAACCAATCTATATACAGTGATGCACATTTATTTAAAGAGTATCAAATTACGTCTGATGGTATAAACTATCAATTCTCTGAAGTGGATATTAATTTCCAAGCAGGAGAAGATATCCGTCAAGCAAATGAAGCATCAAGCCCTTTTATTGAATTACCTGCCGCATTCGTTAAACAGAATACCAAAGACCCAAATGATGACAGTAATGTGACATCGTTAGAACAGGTTAATTATTTTTATAGCCCCACGCAGCTCTCTTGGGCAAGGGTACATCAATATGGTGGCTTGGCTGAAAATGATCCCCGAGTAACACATAGCTTAACTTTGCCGAGTAATAATGAAGTACTAAATGCGCTGATGGGAAAGCCAACTGATAGTTCATTATTTTCAGAAACTTTAAAACGAGTTGAACAGCCTAAGCCTGATAACTTAAAATCAATATGGCAGCAACAGGTGTTATCACGTTATCAGCCTGAGCAAACTATTTATTTAGATAAATCGCAAAGCCAGTGGGAAACATTACGTGTATTTGCTGTTGAGTCCGATACCAGTGACTTACCTTATGTGTTACTGAATGATCCATTTGGCTTGTATTTAGAACAAGTTCAGCAAATATTGTATAGCCAGCGTCAAATCAGCGATATTGTAAACCAAATCCAAGGTGGAACTAAGAATAATGTCGCTGATGCTAGAGAAATAGAGATGAAGACGGCTGTACTAGCTTGGCAAAGTTTCTTTAATCCTAAAGCAATGGGCTTGATCAAAGTGAATGGCTTGAGTAATCCGATGTATGATATTACAGGTATACCTGATGCTTATCAGCAACATTGGAAGATCTTAAAAGAACGTTACGATGCCATTATGAAAGGGCAAAGTGATTTAGATGAAAGTAAATTACAATATGCACTGAAAAAACACAGCCGAGATTTCTTTAAAGCCTTAATGCGTTTTCAACAAACGCAAGCATGTGACCAACTGAAACAACCTGTATTTTCAGCCTTATGGCAAGACCATTTTAGTGCTGGCTTAGTTAACTATATCAGTGTGCATACTCAATTCTGGGGCATGATCCAACCATTATGTATTGATCCAAATAGCATAGATCAAGATTTGGAAAGCAGTGTGTTACCCTTAGATGAAATTGAGCTTCAGGTATCTGCTAATGTGGTGGGTGTCGATATGTGGGCTGGCAAAGGTTCAGTTTCTTATCAAGGTTATAAGCATACTCAATATACGCTTTCAGGTTATCAAATCATTAAAACAGTCACAGAGTATGGTACAGAGTGTGATAAGACAACAGGCAATCCTATTGTAAAAAGTAGAGAAATCACCGAGAAGCCACTGATAGAACCACCTGGGTATAAACAGTTTTTAGATCCGTTTGTACTACCTGATGGTACACCCTTACATATGATGTTATTTGCAGATGAGACGAATCCTGACTTTGAAGAAACCATCGCTGATAATAAACGCTATCTACAAGGACAAGGTCATTATAATGGCACTTTACTAGGTCAAGGCCAGGATTTATTAGCACAGTTATTAGATGATAATGAAAAGTTAACCAATCAAGGTGAAACCCAAGCAGATAAATTAGTCCAAGCACGTTTTGATGCGGTAAAAGATAAACTA
>JAOMSY010000168.1 GCA_028355575.1 Francisellaceae bacterium
TTTTCTCATTTGATAGCGGCTGACCTATGTTAACTGGTTCTTCTTGTAGTAATTGATGTTTTGTACTCCATATAATCGTCTCTGCAGGACCATAAACATTAATAACTTGTTTATAGCTATTTAAAAATCTTTCTTTCTGTTGATTTGATATTGGTTCTCCACCTGTTAGACAAGTCAAACTATTAAGTTGGGTAGGGTATTGGGTAATTAATGTTTCCAACACGCTTGGGGTTTGTTGAACGATATTCACTGACTGAAGTGCTTTTTCAGTTACCTTATTAATTGAAGAAAGAACAACCTTATAACCAGTTAATAAAGGTAATGCATACTCAAGTCCAAAGATATCAAATACATAGTTGGTTAAACTCAACCAGTCATAATTGTCAATTTTATAATGAGTATTTAAATTCCTGATAAAGTCTAGAATAAACTGAACATAGCCTTTCTGTTCCACCATCACTCCCTTAGGCTTCCCTGTGGTGCCTGAGGTATAGATGACATAGGCAAGGTCGGTAGCGGTGCTGTGTTGTGGTAGGTTGCTTGTATCTACGTGTTCTGTATTTATGCTGTTTAGATCAACTAATTGAGTATCAAGCTCTGCTTGAGTGATGATGTCATTAAGTGTTTTGGTGTGATTACTTTGAGTAAGCAGAAGAGAGGCTTTGGTATCCTCAAGTATGTGACTAATCCTATCCTCAGGATAGCTTGGGTCTAATGGTACATAAGCACCACCTGCCTTAAGCACAGCCAGTATGGCAACAATCATCTGTTCAGATCTATCTAAGCACAGTGCTATGAGTGTATCTGGTTTTAGTTCTTGGCTATGTTGCGCGTTATACTGTTCTCTGATGTACCTAGCTAACTGATTACTGTGTTCATTTAGTTCTTGATAAGTCAGTTGTGTCTCTTCATACACTACTGCAATGTTGTTAGGGGTTTTCTCTACCTGTTCTTCAAATAACTGATGGATAGTCTTATCTTTAGGATAATCTCTATCTGTTGCATTCCAGTCATAGACGATCGTTTGATATTCTTCTTTACTGAGCACTTGTATATTTTTAATTGTTTGATTAGGTCTTTCTATAATTTGCCCTAATATACCAACATAGTGATCTCTTAATCTCTCTATTGTTCCTCGTTTAAATAGGCTGGCCGCATAATTGAAACTACCTTTGATGCCTTTTCCTGTCTCACTTAAGAATAAACTTAAATCAAACTTGGCTATCTGATAACCTTCCCCTAGCGCATAAGGCTTAAATAATTCATTACCTTCTGATTGTTCACCAAAACTCTGTACCCCAAACATCACTTGGAATATAGGATGCCTACTTTGATCTTGTTCTATATTTAATGCCTCTACTAACTTCTCAAATGGGATATCCTGATAACGTTGAGCTTCTATTAATTGCTCATGCACTTGTTCAAATAACTCATTTACTGTTGCTTCTGAATCAACATGCTGCGGCAGTGCCAGTGAGTTGACAAAGAAACCTATCAAATCCTCTATTTGCGCATAATGCCTATTGGCCATGGGTGTACCAATAACAATATCTTCTTGTGAAGTATATTTGTTTAACAGAACATAAAATGCTGCTAACAATGTACTATATAATGTATAGCCTCTGTCTTGGGAAAACTTAACTAGTGAATCAGATAACCCCTTATCTAAACTGAACTCTATATTGTCTCCTGTATAATCAATCTGACTAGGACGACTATAGTCTAATGGCAATGCTAGTGGCTCAACACCTTCTAATTTATCTTTCCAGTAATTAACTTGCTCCGATAATACCTCTCCTTGCAAGTACTCTCTCTGCCATATTGCAAAGTCTTTATATTGAATCGATAATTTATTTAATCCCGTATAAGCCGCCTTATCTGTTTTGAGGTTATGATATATCTGATTAATCTCTTTCAAGAAGATATCTGTTGACCAGCCATCAAAAGCAATATGATGAATGTTAATTAATAAATAACGTTTAGACTCATTTACCTGTAAACTACTATTATCAGTTTCAGTATAACTTACCACTCTTATTGGATAAGATTCCCTTAGATCAAATACCCTATTAATATCTTCTTTTAATTGTAACTTAAGATCTTCTTCATCTTTATAAGCTCTACGCATTATGGTTAATGGTTTATTGCAGATAACCTGTACATCTTGGTTTTCATCATTTGACTTAAATAAAGATTTAAGCACTTGATGTCTATTTGCAATAGCATCTAACGCTTGCTCTAATAACTGCATAT
>JAOMSY010000169.1 GCA_028355575.1 Francisellaceae bacterium
TTGTTAATAATAATTTGGAGTGATTTCATGATTGTCGGATTTGTAAGCCCGGATGCAGTAAAAACAGCTTTTTTAGAGGGTGTTGAAAAATATCAATCATATTATAAGATACAGTCAAATTATGGTGATAATAAGAAGCTATATAAAAAGTTAGATCCAAATGATCACTCTATAAGTAGTGATGCTATTTCTACTTCTTTAGAGTGGAAAAGATTAATGGAATCAGCTGATGGAGAAAATAATATAACTCAAGTAATACATACATTTTTGGATTACCAAGGTGTTTATGAAAAGTTAGGTATAACTAAATTTAAAAATAATAGTAATATTTTTGAAAAGCCAAATGGTTTTTTAACAAAGAAGAAGAATGTATCATCTAACTGTTTGGGGTCTTTAAGTACTTTTATTTATGTCGCAATACTTAACCAGGCTACGATTTTCTCAGGGTTTATTAAGAGGCATGATTATATGTTAGTAGCTGCTAAAGTAGATACTGGTTATAAGCCCTATGAAGGCATTGATGCTTTAATAGCAAAATTTCTTCAACAGAAACAATTGCAGAATAAAAAGATATATCTTGATGATGACCAAGGAGTAAGTCTTAGTGCGATACCAGAATCTGAAAGAGTTCTAGCAGGAATAGTGTATTTGTTATCTAAAACTCCTGAAGGAGGGCGGGTATTGGGTAATATTCTTTCTAGAGATAAACTAAATAAATATATCAAATTAGGGAACCAATCAGCCCCAGTTGATAATAATCAAGGTCTTGCTTTACCAGATAAAATTA
Source organism: Francisellaceae bacterium (assembly GCA_028355575.1). GTDB lineage: Bacteria > Pseudomonadota > Gammaproteobacteria > Francisellales > Francisellaceae > CAJXRW01. The sequence goes on from JAOMSY010000169.1 coordinate 788, forward strand.
TCCAAAATTATGGCATGTTTAATAAACAAATATTACAAGGCATTGGGGAATATGTTGCAAAATTTAATCATAGAGTAGATAGCGGCACTCCTGGGTGGAATAAAGATAATATTAAACAATTATTATCTCCGCTCGAGAGCATACCAATTGTGGGTGATCCTTTAGGGAAGTATTATGACTATGTATTAAGTGGATTGCTAGACAAAAAAAGCTATGGGTTTATGCAAGTTCACGGCGTCACTGGACAAATTCGTGCTTTTTTATTTGCTAATGCTTGTAAAAATTTTTCAATTCACGTAAACAAAACACAAGAATATTTAACATATAGTAAAAAAGTGCGTGAACATAGCAATTATGGGTTGGATGTTGCTGAATCCCTGCATAAAGATATTTCTGAATTTAAATTAGCATATGCAAAGTCTCTTAAGATTATGCCTAATAAGTCTGGCTCGTTAGGTACAATGTTACGCATATATGCAGACCCACAAACTGATTTAATATATGGGGATGCTCCTTCAACTAACATGAAGGCTCTAGGAGAATTTACTAGTGACCGACTTCATAACAAGTATTACATCAAATAATATTCATTATAATTTAAGTGGTCTCTTTATTTAAAGCCGATGGTATTTTGTGGGCTTAGATCAATTATATATCATATTTCAAAACTGCATTCTAGTAATACCGAACGATAGTATAAATAGTTTAATAATTTCTTAAGTCTCTCAATATGGTATAAAATCTCTAACTCTCTTTCCTTGTTTTGGAATTTAAATTTTAAGTAGATAATACTATCAGACTGTTCAAATATAACACTTATGAGGTCTTCAATCATATAATCTATGTTATTACTAGGAGATATAATTTGTAATAATGAGTGAATCGTTTTCTTAGATAAGATTTTATTACTTAAAAAGTGGCTTAATTCTATAAACCTATTCACTTTGTGAATATTGTCATTCAAGACAAAATTTCCCTTATAGACAACTTTAGGAACGTACGTGCTTTTGCTTCTGTCAATAATTCTTACAGTTTCATTTTGATAGGAATTAATATCAATTAGCTGCGTCCATTCTCCAAATAACTGGATGGGTTTATCGATAATATTCACCAAAGGACCGTTTATTTTTATAGCGTGTTTATTTGCTCGAAGTGTTTTAATTAAATAAGAAAAATTACTGGTATTTTCATTATCACTAACTTGGAGTCGTTTGATTGTATTTGCACCTATCTGTACTGTTTCTTCGCCCAATAAGCTAGCATTCTTTGCATTATTTGAAGGAATAATAGGGTAGTATTCTTTTGAGCCATTAATATTTATTTTTTTTGAATACTCTTTAATTATTGAAAATATGGGTAACAAATTGAATGTAAATATATTATTAACAGGAATGTTTAGTTTCTCTTGAGAAATTATATCAATATAACAAAGTCGAATATCCTGATTATAAAAACCAC
>JAOMSY010000017.1 GCA_028355575.1 Francisellaceae bacterium
TTATGGCTTTGTGAAAAATCAAACCGCAGGTGGGTTTGCATCAGCTTATTATTTGTGTACAAATTAAGATCTATCTAATTGGATCAATCAGTTGGGTGTTTCTTGCATTGATGGTTAATTTACCGAAGCAATATTTTTAGTGGTTTTTATCCCCAGTTCTTGGAGATCTTCAATAATTTTTTTCTCGTTAAATTTTGTTTTATTATTCGAGCGATGACGTTGGAGTGGTCGAACATGTTTTGGCTGGATTGTTCCTTTTATAACCCTGCCATACATTTTATGCCAAGCCCATAGACCTTCAACAATGACTTCTTCATGTATTTCGTATTCATATACATGGAGCGTAAAACCAGAAAATTTTAAAATCATTTTTTGTTGATCAATTACTGTTTCTAAGGCAAGATTAATGATATTTGGTTTTTGCTGAAAAATTTGTATAACTTTTCCTCTAAATTGTTGTTTTTTCATAACTTTATCCAAATATTTTCAATAAGTTGAACTTATCACGTACCGTGCTGTAAATATAGAGCAATTATAAAATATTTATATATATCATAATGATAGCAAGAAATGCTAAGTTAATAGTCTAAAATAAACAAAGTGCTGTGTTAGTATCAAATTTGGCAAGATTATATTTTTGTATAATCTGTAATAGTATTTTAGGATATTTATCGCCAATGCCAGAATAGATAGTTAACGTATTAACGAGTTTTTGGATGTTATACGACTGGTTTTTAGAAAGTTCAGATTGTCGTACTTTTCTAAAGCTTTCAAATACCGTGCGCCTGTTTAGCATTAAGTAATAAGATTCAATCCCTTCAATGACTGATTTAAACTTCGAAACTTCTACATTGCTATCCTTGTTTGCTGCAATCCCACAACCTTTTTTAAAGCAGTGTTCCCCAAAATAATTATTTGCCACACGTGCAAATCGTGATGTTCCCCATCCGCTCTCAACCGCAGCTTGTGAGAGTACAATGCTAATGGGAATTATATTTACCCTGTTCAGCAATGCTGACAAATTCGCTTCTGATAAAGTACTAAAGTTTAATTTATACTCAGATACACTTTGTTTAATAAACTCTTGGTCTATAACATTTATTGTTTGCTTATTTTCAACTTGATTAAGAATATTTAAAATTTTTTTTCTCTGTTGACATACTTGTTTGTTAACGTATTTAATTTTTGGTGACATATAATCAATAAATGCTGCTACTCTTTGTTGACCTGCAGGAATTTTTTTAAAGTCTGGCGTTTGCGAATCCGAAAAAGCTATGTTTGCCACGTAAAATAATAAAATATAGGCTATTGATTTAATGTTTTTTTGCATAATAAGCATTTAATTTTCCAATACTTTGTTGAAGTATACTGATAAATATATTTCGATTCTTGTATAAGAGAAAATAAACTCAAAACAAGAATATTTCTTTTGCGTGTTAATAGCTAAAACGATTAAAATTGTGTGATCTTATATATTAACTGGTGAGCGCTATCTGGCTGAAAACGACGTGTAACCTGAAGTTTAAAACTTCAGAGGAAACAACTTTTATTTTTATGCTTAGGCCTAAAAGCGGTCATTATCAATGGATTTCTCGTGAGAAGTATACCATACGGCCTAATATACCCATTGTCGAGTTCACAGATACCTATGGTAATTTGTGCCAGAGGCTGGTTGCACCGAAAGGCACGCTGCAGGTTAATACATCTCATACGGTTAAAGTTCCTCAAACTGTTAAAGTGGATCGAGGTGCACCTCTAACGAAGATTTGTGATATTCCAGAGAATGTACTGACCTATTTATTACCAAGTAGATATTGCGAATGTGATAAATTGGGTCCATTGTCTTGGGAAATTGCCGCAAATGCCAAGCCAGGATACGATCAGGTCTTAAAAATTCAGAGTTGGATTAAAAAGAAAATTGCTTATGTGCCTGGGTCTAGTAATTTTCCACTTTCAGCAGTAGAAATGTGTCAGGAAAATATTGGTGTGTGTCGTGATTTGGCTCACCTTGGTATTGCCCTATGTAGAGGGTTAAGTATTCCTGCACGAATTGTTGTGGGATATTTACATGAGTTATCACCCATGGATTTACATGCCTGGTTTGAAGCATATATTGATGGTCAGTGGTATACTTTTGATGCAACACAAAGTAAGGCAAAGGCAGGTAGAGTGGCAATTGCTTATGGTCGTGATGCTGCAGATGTTGCTATTTTTAATCAATTTGGTCCACTTTTAGAATATAGTGAAATGAATGTGGGTGTAAAACTATTAAGGAGACCCCCAAGATAATGCTTTCTCTTCAAGAAATTCAATCTTTAATAACAGACTATCCTGACTTTCCCAAGCCTGGGGTTATTTTTAAAGATATTATGCCTGTTCTTGCCCATCCAGAAGGGCTTTCTTCTTTTAATAAACACTTCCAAAATCAGCTTGATAAACTAAATGATAAACCTGATGCTATTATTGGTATAGATGCTCGTGGCTTTATTCTTGGTGCCGCTTTAGCGAGTGAATTAAACTTGCCTTTTGTGCCAGTACGCAAAAAAGGAAAACTACCTGGTGAGATAATTTCTTATGAATATGAACTGGAATATGGAAGTGACTGCTTGGAAATACAAAAATCGATTGTTAGAGACTATAGAAATGTAGTGCTAGTAGATGATTTATTAGCAACAGGTGGTACGATTTTAGCAACAGAAAAGTTATGTAGTCATTTGGGTCTTAATATTTTATGTAGTCTATTTGTTATAGAATTGGTTGATTTGGATGGTCGAAATAAACTAAATAGTCCAATTCATACAATGTTCTCTTATTAGTACCATAGATATCATTTAAAAATAGGGAATCGCCAATGTCATTAAAAACTCAAACATTTGAATTAGATGGCAAAGGTGCGGCAAAAGAAATTGAGCTAACCAATATGCAGAGTGATAAAATGTATTGGATACGGCTAAATATTGATAGTGTAAAATCTTTTTTTACAACATACTTTCCTAATACTCCAAGCTTTGTTAAAGCTATGCTCTCAGCTAAAGAGTCGAGACCTAGAGCCCTAGCTTATGAAGATAGCTTATTAGCTGCATTTAGAGGTGTTAACCTAAATAAGGGTAGTGATCCAGAGGACATGATATCCATACGCTTATGGATCCATGGGAATACTATAATTACTGTACAGCGACGTAAATTAGCAACAACACAAGACATGATTCAAACATTAAAAAATAGTGTTGGCCCTAAGAATATTTCAGAGTTTTTAGAGGTTTTGCTTAGTACAATGACAGATAAAACAATTGATGCGATTTCTTCTCTAGATAATAGCTTGGATCATATTGAAGATGAGCTCATAGCCCGAACAACTAAAATTGATCGCACACAGCTGAATGTGATGCGCCGCCGTATTGTTATTATGCTTCGCCACCTGGTTCCTCAGCGTGATGCAATAGGGCGAATTCCTATTGATAAGTTGACTTGGTTAAATGAAACAAACTCGATGCATTTAAGAGAAATTGCTGACAGTTGCATCCGTGCAGTTGAAGAACTTAACGCTGAACATGAACGTGCGACAATTATTCATGAAGAGCTTTTTACAATTGCCCAAGAAACTTTAGATAAACGAATGTATCTCCTTTCTTTAGTGGCAATTATATTTATGCCATTGAGTTTCATTACCGGGCTTTTAGGTATCAATGTTGGTGGAATACCAGGTTCTAGTTTTAAATATGCGTTTTTAGTAGTTTGTATTGCCATGTTCTTGATTTTCTGTGGTCAGTTTCTTTATCTAAAACGTAAAAAGTGGCTATGATTTTAGTGAAAAATCAGTTTTATCAACAATTTATGTCCCAAGGAATCAATACAGTTATTGCTGCAATAATCATTGCTATTCTTGCAGCAGCTATGTTTTTCTTCTTAAAGCGGAATCATACAAGTAAAAAGCATAAGCACCGAATTAGGTCACGCGTAATCTATATTGCAATTGTAATTTTCATATTGGTACTGATACGTATCTGGATAGAGGGTTTCAACCATTTATTTACCATGCTGAGCTTGGTTGCCGCTGGTTTGGTCGTGACAAATAAAGAAAATATCATGAATTTTGCAGGTTGGATTATTATTAATTGGCGAGATTTATTTGCGGAAGGGGAGCATATCCAGGTTCAGAATTATATTGGAGAAGTCATTGATATTAAATTACTCTATTTCACCATTAGTGAAATTACAGATTTTAATACAGCAAAGCCGACGGGAAAAATTATAAAGATCCCAAATGGGTTAATTATCACGAATCCAATCACGACATTTTCGAATGATGAAAATGTTATTTTGCATAAAATACCTTATGTAACTACCTTCGATAATAAAAGTATTGATATCGCCCAGTTCTTGAAATTTGAGATGTTTAAGTTACTCGAAGAAAAATATGTTGAATATATCAATAAAAGAGGGTCCAAGGGATATAACAATTTAATTTCAAAATTTGATAACCTTAATGTAGACGTTGAGTTTAAACTTTATAATGACAAAGAAAAATTGGTAAATATTCAAACGTCATTTTATTGTTTTTCTCAAGATGTAATTGATTTAGAGCAACGTCTAATTGAGAAATTAGTAAGCCATATTAGTTCGTATCCAAATAGTTAATATCCTTCTTTTTTCTACTAAATCTGGCTTTGATTGGGTTGGTTCTTGAAGATTGTTTGGTAATGTATTTTTTCACTAGTACAATCCATAATGGACTGAACAGCAGAGATAGTGAGATTAGAGCAATGCCGAATTGATAATATTTCACACTGATAATATCTAGGGTAAAGCCCATTGTAATTAATACGAAACTGAATTCACCAATTTGTGAGAGCATCGCACCACCATATAATGAAGTTTCCCAATTTTGTTTAAGAACTTTTAGAATTAATGCGTTAATAAATGTATTGGTTAAGTAGACAATGATAAGTAATGAAGTTAGTAGAAAAACATGCTCCCAGATAAGCTTCAAGTCAATCAGCATCCCAACAGATATGAAAAATAATGCAAGAAATAAAGTCTTGACCGTCAAGAGACTGTGATGCACCCATTCAATTTCTTTTGCTGTAGCAACAACCATGCCAGCCACAAAAGCTCCCAATGCAGATGATAAGCCTAAAAATCCAGTAATAGCCGCCATACCAAAACAGATTGCTAATGCGGCAAATACTTGGATCTCGTGATCATCCTTTATTAAATGAATGAATGGCAGTTTAATTGTATCTTTAATCGCCATCCAAACTGCTAGAATGAGTACGAGAACACCACCAAATACTTGCAGCATAATTTGTCCGCCAGTTGGTGAATGGCCACCGAGTGTTCCAATGGCAATAAGCATTGGTACTACAGCTAAATCCTGCACTAGAAGAACACCTAATACATTTTCACCAAGCCTTGTTTTTGTTTGCCCCCAGTCTTGGATTAATTTTAAAACAACAGCTGTACTGCTTAAACTCATAATTGAGCCAAATAGCACCACTTTTGCAATTGACCATTCCATAAACCAGCCCACAATCCAGACAAATAAGATTGTGACAAATATTTGTAAGGTTGTACCAATAACAGGGACAACCCAGTTCTTAGCAAACTTTCTGGGCGAAACTTCCATGCCGGCAAAAAACAGTAACAGTATTACGCCAATTTCTCCAAGTCTTGCTAATACATCTTGGTCTTCAATAATCTTAAGGCCATATGGACCAAGTAAAATACCTGCTAGAAGATATGCCACAACATGGGGTTGATTTAGTTTTTTTAAAATAACGGCTACGACCAAAATGCCTAACATAATAAATACAAAAATGGGGATAAGGGGTTCACTATGCATAAGCTGCGCTCTGCTGGCTAATTATCTTTGAAGTATAAATAATATCGTAATAGCTTGTATATAAGCGCATACAAACTCAAGCTGTTATATGCTAGGGTAATAATTCATTAAATATTAAATGATATATATATGGTAAGAGAAAAAGGTGCTTATGCGCCTGTATTTTATCCTTCACTTTGTTTGACCTTGTTGCTTGCAATCATTGGTATATTATGGCCAGAAGAAGCAAATATCTTCTTTAGTGCATTGCAGAACTGGCTGCTTGATAAAGTCGGGTGGATATACATATTGGGCATGGCAATATTTGTTTGCTTAAGTATTTTCCTCATGGTGTCACGTTTGGGTGATATTCGACTTGGCCCTGATCATTCTAAAGCAGAATATTCAAATCTATCTTGGTTTGCCATGCTCTTTGCTGCTGGAATGGGTATCGGTCTAATGTTCTTTAGTGTCGCTGAACCATTGCAACATTTTATTTCGCCACCTATGGCAGAAAGTGGTACTACGGAAGCAGCAAGAAATGCCATGAACATCACATTTTTTCATTGGGGGCTTGAGGCATGGGGTGTCTATGCTATTGTTGGTTTAGCATTAGCCTATTTCTCATATCGCCACGATTTACCTTTACTACCCCGTTCTGCTTTGTATCCATTGTTGAAAGATAAAATATATGGACCTATTGGTCATGTTATTGATATATTTGCAATTATTGGCACCATGTTTGGTATAGCCACTTCATTAGGCTTTGGCGCTACCCAAGTAAATGCAGGCTTAAATTTTCTGTTTGCAGTACCCGATACGAGTTTAGTTAAGTGTCTTTTGATTGTCATCATTACCTCTATTGCCACGATATCTGTTGCCTTGGGTTTAGACAAAGGCATTAAAGTATTGAGCAACTTTAATATTATCATTGCACTTTTCCTGCTCTTATTCGTACTCTTGTTTGGAGATACAACAGGCCTTTTGAGATCATTTGTACAGAACACGGGAAACTACCTTAGTTCAATTGTACAAAAAACTTTTAATTTGTATGCCTATGAACATAAACAAGGTTGGTTAAGTGGTTGGACATTATTTTATTGGGGATGGTGGATAGCCTGGTCACCTTTTGTTGGTATGTTTATTGCTCGCGTTTCTAAAGGGCGAACGATTCGGGAGTTTATGATCGGCGTGTTGTTTATTCCGACTGGGTTTACTTTTTTATGGTTAACCGTTTTTGGTAATTCGGCGATAAATATTGCGATTCAAGGAAGTGCTGCAGGGTTATTGAGTTCAGCTGAAAGTAATGTGCCTGTTGCATTGTTTCAATTTTTACAACATTTCCCATTTTCGATGGTTATATCGATTATCTCGTTAATTCTGATCGTCACATTTTTTGTTACCTCGGCTGATTCTGGTTCGTTGGTTATTGATATTTTAGCGACCCGAGGGGCGAAAAAATCTATTGTATGGCAGAGAATATTTTGGTCCTTACTAGAAGGATTTCTTGCGATATCACTATTATATTCTGGAGGACTCGCCGCGCTGCAAACGGCAACGATTGCTAGTGCATTCCCATTCTTAATTATTCTGTTTTTTATTTGTATTGCTTTAGTTAAAGCCTTGTCAAAAGACTATTTAAAACTTAAAAGCATACAAAATCACGTTAGTAATGTTCAATATACAAAAAGTCATATTACCTGGGAACAAAGAGTAGATCAGCTGCTTGATTTTCCAAATGAAGAACAAGTGATATCGTTTCTAACTAATACAACTAAACCTGCGCTAGAAAAGTTATTTCAAAAATTTAAACAAAAACAAGCACAAGTCAGTTTAGATATTACAGAGAAAAAATTACGTTTTGTTATTAATATTGAAAATGATAAAGACTTTATTTATGGCATTTATATTCAAGAGCATAACATGCCAGAGCACACTCAGAATAAAAAAAATATGTATTATTTCCGAGCAGAGGTTTTTCTTGAGCATGGTGGCCAGCACTATGATATTATGGGATTTACTGAAGATCAGGTTATTGCTGATGTGATTACGCAATACGAAAAACATTTACATTATTTGCATTTAACGTCGTTAGATTAAGTTGTATTTATTGAATGATCTTTTTGAAGAAACTGTGAGTAAAACTTTATTAAATCCCTTGATCGGGAGAGTTGTGCTATTAACAGTTATATGACTAGCCTAGCGTAACTGTTTTTAAAATTTTCTGCGCTAAAGGCAACGCGTGTGGGCATGACATGACCTTATCGTAAGCCGTTGTCATTACGCCAGTAGGCGCTTGGAATGTAGTTAAGAATGTTAAAATTTGTTCAGAGCTAGAACTTGCCAGACTAATTAATTTATCTGTAGAGACATGATTTACAATACAGTCTTGTACAAAGCTGTTCCACAGGTCTTGGTCTTCTGGGTTTTCTATACCCACATTTTCAATTTTTGAAGTGAGTGCACTAATATTGTCAGAATCCGTTGCAGCATCAACAACTTTATCCCAAAAAGAAAAACTGTTCATTGATAGGCTTGATAATAAAATGATAAGAGAGATTTGTATTTTTTTCATAATTTAATTTTGCTATTCCTGATGCGGTGTAGTCTAAAATATATAATGACTTAAATACAACAATGTCACAGTTAGAATGAGTAAGCGGCACCAACAAATACATTCACTTGATAGGTTTCACTTCTTGGCTCCCAAACATTAAATCCCTGTGTTTGTACTATATTTGACTTACCAAATTCAAAATAAGTAAACTCGACACCGCCCACAATTGAGAAGTTCTCGGTAAAGAAATAATTCCCATTAAGACCAATTTCATAAATGGCAGAAGACCCTTGGTCAAAGCTTTCCCCATTAAATTGACCTGATTTAATCGTCATAGTCGGTGCTATAAGTCCACCTATGCTACCTTCCAAACCTAGCACCAAGTCAGTAATAACTTCCATTTGGAATAATAGCCCACCGCTAGCATAGAAAGTGGTATAGTCTTCTGTAATGCCATTTACGGGACTTCCTTGAAAGGTTGTATCATTAATTACTCTATGCCAAAATCGATAGCCTAATTCTACAAAAGGCGTTAAAGAAATCCGATCTGTAAAATCAAAGGTATAACCGCCTTTAACATTAATGACCGATAGTGCGTTTGTTCCATTTGAGTCGCCCTGGCCAATAATTGCATTTCCGTCTGTAATATTGCCATGATAGTCTGTGTCGCCACCTGTGACATATACTTGAGCATTTAAGTAAATTTGATCGATTGTTTTTGTCACACCTAAACGACCACCCCATAAGTAACCTTTTTGATCATCCAACCATTCATTATTATCACCATATTCTGTGTAGTCGAACCACGTCATTTGGGCTGCTAAATAAACAGAGTTATTTACGCGATCTATCCCTGTTGGAACAGTTGGCGTATTCTTGACATAAGGTTCATCCTTTAATGGTCTAGCAGGCATAGGCTTTTCATAGGGTTGTGTTGTTTTATATTGGTCAGATGCTGGGCGCGCATCCATTGCAGCAAAAGTAGGGCTAAATAAAACACAAGATGTGATAAGGTATAACGTTTTTTTCATAATGGCGGCATCGATTAATATCTAGCTTTAGTTATAGATGAAAAAGTAATTTTTTATAAACTGGTGATTAATTTTTCAATTCTTTTTACTGAAATAGGCTGAATGGTTTTGGTTGATTGTGTATACCAGGAAATCCATAGTTCTTGAATTAACCAGCTAATCTCAATTACCTCATGATGATGTTTCAATAATTGTTGACTGGTCATTTTTGCAGATAATCTTGAATGTAAATGATCAACTTCTAGTGTATGTTGTCTGTCTTCTAATAATTTACGCGGGGCCTTTTCTATGCGTGATTCACTGGCTTGAATATAAAAGGGAATTCTCTCTAACCATTTAACTGGTGTGTCAGCAAGGAAACCTGGGTAGATTATTTTTTCTAAGTTATTACCAATAGATTGATACAAGTCTAGTAGGTCCAGAGGAATAGATTTACGTTTTAAGCTTTTTTTGAGTTGATGGTAACCAGTGAAAATATCAAACAAAGCTTTAGAAACAAGTTGAATGTTTCCTTCTAAGTCTAATTTATGGTTTTTGATTAGATGATTAAAATCTTCTTGGCGTAAGAGACGAGTATCAGGTATAGGAAATGTCTTTTGTAATACTGCTAGGATAAAATCTTGCTCCCAAGTCAACTTAGTATAAATGGTTGACGCTAACATCGAAATCTTATCAAACTGAGGTACTTGCTTTCGTAAATTTTTGAAAGCACTATAGCAATGAATTTCTAGTAGCTTTAAAATGCCTTTTTTATGGGTGGCTTCTGCTTCTGTGAGCGTATTAACGTTAATGATTTCTACGCCATCTTCTTTTGCCAATAAACATGGATAGACAGTCACTTTTATGCCATGTTGGTTAATGGTTTTTTCTGGCTTCAAGTCAGCAAAAGCCCAGTTTTTATAATGTCCTGCTTTATGGTTCTGCTTAATGTTAATATTTTTTTCAGGCTTGATTTGTTGCTGTAATGACAGTAGGTTACGGCCTGACTTAACAATGTCACCTTTTGGATTTATCACGTTAATGTTCATTACGAGATGCGCTTCGAGCTCAGCGTCATTCCAAACGGTTTCGTCGAAAACAATACCCGTAATTCGAATCAGTTCTTTTACCAGTAAGCTTTTTAAATTTTGGTTGGTATCATAGGATATGCTTTCCATAATGGCATCTGCATATTGTGGTATTGGTACACAGTACTTGCGAATATTTTTCGGTAGTGCGCGCATTAAGGCAATAATTTTTTCTTTAATCATACCTGGCACTAACCATTCTAATGAGATTGGCTTTATTTGATGCAACACCATCTGTGGGATGGTAATGGTAATACCATCTTTTTGTGTGCCAGGTTCAAAGTGATAGTTAAGTGGTAGTTGTAATTGGTTATGATTAAATGATTCAGGAAATAGATTCTCAGTCACATTTGCTGCATTGTGACGCATAATATCTGACTTTTCAAAATATAACTTATCGAGTTGTTCAGGCTTTAATTTTTTAACCCATTGTTCAAAGGTTACTTGATTCACAATTGCCTGATCAATAACCTGCTCGTAATAGTTAAATAGCGTTTCATCATCGACTAGAATATCTCTTGATCGCGCTTTATTTTCAAGGTCATCCACTTCATCAAGTAACGCCAAATTTGCGTGAAAGAATTTAACTTGGGTATGGATGTCTCCGTTAACGAGTGCGCCACGAATAAAAAGTTCTCGGCTAAGTATAGGGTCAATATTACTGTAAGAAACCAGTCGTTTCGGAATAATTTCTAATCCATATAAAGTCACTTTTTCAAAAGCCATGACATTGCGATGTTTTTTTGACCAATGTGGTTCAAAATAAGTTCTTTTAATTAAATGCTCAGCGCATTTTTCTACCCATTCTGGCTGAATACGGGCAACATTTCGGGCATATAGTTTAGTTGTTTCGACTAACTCAGAAGCCATCATCCATTTTGGGGTGGGTTTGAATTGAGAAGAGCCAGGGAAAATGAAGAACTTTAATCCTCTTGCGCCAATATACTCTTTTAATTCATAATTGAAGCCGATATTGTTCAGTAGCCCAGGCAAAATAGATTGATGAATTTGGTCATATGATGCTGGCTCAATTGGTTGATGAGTTTTCTGAAGTTTCGCAGATGTCTTTAATTGCTGATAGATATCATTCCACTCACGTAAGCGCATATAGGCTAAAAATTTGTCACGACAAAATTTTCTAAATTGATTATTTGTCAGTTCAGTGACTTTATCTTGGTAAAGCCGCCAAAGATTTAAAATACTTAAGAAGTCAGACGTTTTATCTTTGTGTTCTTGATGCGCTTGATCAGATTTTTGTTGAAATTGGGTTGGTCGCTCTCGAGGGTCTTGAACACTTAGAAAGCTAGTAATGACGAGGAGCTCATCAACACAATGCCATTTTTGTGCTTCAATAATCATTCTCGCAAGTTTCGGATCAACTTGAAATTGAGCAATGTGTTTTCCAATCGCTGTAACAGTACGTTTTTCAGATATGGCACCTAGTTCATATAATTGCTTGTAGCCATCTTCAATAAATTTATGGTCAGGTGGTTCAATAAACGGAAAGTCTTGTATATGACCAATATTTAATAGCTCCATCTGTAAAATAACGGCAGCAAGTGAAGTACGTAAAATTTCTGGATCTGTAAAACTAGAGCGACTTTCATAATCATCTTTGGCATATAACCGAATACAAATACCTGGAGAGGTACGACCACAACGACCAGCTCGTTGATTTGCACTGGCTTGTGATATGGGTTCAATTGGTAAGCGTTGTACTTTGGTGCGATAGTTATAGCGGCTAATACGTACAAAACCGGTATCAATGACATATTTTATGCCAGGTACAGTTAATGAGGTTTCAGCAACATTGGTGGAGAGAATAACCTTTCGATAGCTCTGAGTATTAAATATCTTATTTTGATCCGCTTGGCTTAATCGTGAAAATAAGGGTAATACTTCGGTATGTTTTAAATTCGCTTTATTTAAGGTATCAAGTGTTTCAAATATTTCTCTTTCAGTCGCTAAAAATACGAGTATATCTCCTGGCCCTTCGGCTGAAAGTTCTTCAACGGCAGTTAAAATTTTATCTGGTTGCGAGATGTTTTCATCATACTCCTCATAACACTCATAACGTTGTTCAACGGGGTAGGTTCTACCTGAAACTTCGATAATCGGGGCTTTATTAAAGTGATTTGAAAAGCGAGTATGATCAATGGTTGCAGAGGTGATAATCACTTTTAAGTCTGGGCGCTTGGGTAAAAGTTGTTTTAAATAGCCTAATAAAAAATCAATATTTAAACTGCGCTCATGGGCTTCATCAATAATAATGGCTTCGTACTGTGAAAGAAATTTATCTTTTTGAATTTCAGCAAGCAGAATGCCATCAGTCATCAGCTTAATAAAGGTATTGTCATTGGTGTGATCAGAAAATCGTATTTTAAACCCGACTTGATCACCGACGGTTGTATTCAGTTCTTCTGCTAAACGGTTAGCAACTGAACGTGCCGCTAATCGTCTTGGTTGGGTATGACCAATAAACCCTCGAGCACCTAATCCAATATCTAAACAAATTTTCGGTAATTGAGTAGACTTGCCAGACCCGGTTTCACCGGCAACAATAATGACTTGATGGTTTAAAATTGCTTCTTTAAGTTCTACTAATCTATCGCTTACGGGTAAGTTAGGATAAGTGATATTTGGAAACTGTTCTTTTTTAGCGTTTACTAACGCGAATGATGAATTAATTAGCTGATTGATATTATTATAAATTTCTGGATTTTGGTTTTTTTGCTTCTTTAATTTGATTAATTGACCAATAACCCGCTTTCTATCACAGCAGCGGATGATATTAAGCTGAGCTTGAATTTTTTCGACGGTATCAAATTCCACAGTTATGATTACATAAGCTTATTTGTTTGGATATTGTAGCTGATATATAACGAAAAAACTTAGATGAAATAATCTAGATTTGAATATGACAAAGCCAACTCCCACTTTTGGGTGATATTTTGGTTTAAATATTGATTATATGATTGTCTTGTCAAAAATAACAACTTATAGGAATCAATATGAATAGATTAACAATTCTTAAAAAAGCCTATCAAATGATGCTAAAACATCATAATCAACAAGCATATTTATATGCCAAACAATTAGGCTATGATTGTTATGCAGATGCATTTCTAGATAAAAAATAAAATATTCACATGATTCAATCCTCATTGCATCTTAGATTGAAAGCTAGTGTTTATTCCCATGCTGGATGACTATATGTATACTCAATATTAATTATTATTATTTTCAACTAGCAACATGTCTATATCTCAAAACCTCAATAATTTTTTTGAAAGCAGTTCATATAAAATGATTAATGTTGGGAAAAAAAATATTACCCATCGTCGGGCAGTTGCAAGTGGTAAGTTATTTGCAACTCGAGATATTTTAGAGAGAATTAAACAGAAAAAACTGGCAAAAGGCGATGTAATTCCACTTGCTGAAATTTCAGGTATAAATGGAGCCAAATCAACCGCAACATTGTTACCGTTGTGTCATCCGTTACCTATTGAGCATACAAATCTAAAATTAGAAGTAGATTATGATGAAGGCTGTGTTCATGCATATTGTTATGTTTCTGCTCATGCTAAAACAGGTGTAGAAATGGAGGCAATTGCAGGTGTGCAAGCTGCATTATTATGCGTGTATGATCTATGTAAAATGTATGGTCATGACATGACAATCACGGATATACGACTGCTTTATAAAGAAGGCGGAAAAAGTCATAAAATATGTCATCAGGCATATCTACCAAAATTACTTGAATTTTTAGCTGAAGAAGACCCGCATACACTTGAAGGCTTAACAGTCGCTGTCATTTCAATTAGTGACAGAGCATCTGAGGGGGTTTATGAAGATATATCAGGGAAACTGCTAGGTGATACGCTTAAAGAGAATCATGCAAAATTGCTTAGCTATAAGTTAGTTCCAGATAATGAAAGAGCTATCGTTGATACCATTAAAGATATAGTGAATGAAGTGAAACCTAACATTATTTTTACGACGGGAGGTACAGGTATTGGCCCTAAGGATATAACTCACGAAGCCATAAAAGAAATAATTGAATTTGAAGTTGGTGGACTTTCAGAGTTACTTCGTTCGGATGGTTCAAATTACACCCCTTATGCCTGGCTGAGTCGTTCAATTGCAGGTGTGGTGGATGGTCAGCTTATTATTTCATTACCTGGTAGCAAGAATGCAATAAAAGAAGGACTACAGGCTTTAATACCAATATTACCACACACGATTAAAATGATTCAGGGTGGAAATCATGATTAACTACGCTGAAGCATTGTCTCAAATACTTGAGCATCAGTTGGATCTGAATATTATTGACTTTGAGTTAAAGAAAGCCTTGGGATTAATTGTTGCAGAAGATGTTTATGCACCTATTTCCATACCAAGTTTTGATAATTCTAGTATGGATGGCTTCGCAGTCATTGCTGAAAATACTAAAGGCGCATCTAAAGAGAAACCAATTTGGTTAAAACAAGTCAATTCAATTGCTGCTGGTGATAAAACTTCATTTCTTAATGACATGCAGAATACGACAGTCGAGATTATGACTGGCGCACCTATTCCTAAAGGTTATAATGCCATTATTCCGGTTGAACGTACCTTGCAGAGTCAAGGTAATGATCTAAAAATTGGAATCATTCAAGAAGTGCATGCCTCAGAATTTTTTAGATATAAAGGGACTGATATTCAGGAACGTAGTCTTGTACTAGCAAAAGGCACACAAATAAATACTGAAAAACTTATTACTTTAGTAAGCTTAGGCATCACAAATATTAAAGTGCAAGCACCTTTAAATGTTCATATTATTTCAACAGGTAAAGAACTAGCTAATCTCAATTCAAAGACGAAAGAAAACCAGGTGTATGATTGTAATACGCCATATTTGGCTGCCCGTTTACAACATCAATTTTCTGCTAATATTGCAACCAGTCAGCTTGTTACCGATAGCGAAGAAGGTTTTATAGATTTATTGAAGAGTAAAATTTTGTCTTCAGCAAATCCACCTCAACTAATTATCTCCACTGGTGCTGTTTCCATGGGGAAATATGACTTTATCCCGAATGGGTTGCGTAAAGTGGGTGCCGAGATCATTTTTCATAAAGTAAGTATAAGGCCTGGTAAACCGATACTATTTGCTAAGCTACCAAACGGTTCATATTATTTTGGGTTGCCAGGTAATCCATCTTCAGCGGCAGTTGGGCTTAAATTTTTTATAGAACCATTTATAAATCATGCCTACAAAATGAAATTATCCAACGGGATTGTAGCGAAGATAGATGAAGATTATACCAATACGTCAGGTCTTAAGCTCTTTTTAAAAGCGCATCACTATATTAATCAAGCTGGTGAATCTAAAGTTCAGATTCAGCCTGGTCAAGAATCTTTTCGTGTCGCGCCGTTTATAAATTCAAATGCTTGGGCTGTGATAGAAGCTAATGGTCACTTAAAATCTGGCAATATAATAGAAACATACTTATTTTAAACGCTAAGGATTATTCATGTATTATGTAAATTTATGTGGTCCTTCAAAAGACTGCTTTGCTGAAACCAGAATTACATTATCTGCTGATCAACCGCTTTTGGCCGCTGAATTAAAAAAAAGATTGGTTGTTGAGTCTAACCATAAGCCAGCAATCGTCGCCCAGCTTTTAAGTAGTTGTGCCATTGCAACGGATACAGAAATTCTGTCATCAACCACGACTGTGCCTGAAAATACTGAGTTGTATCTCTTACCGCCAGTTTGCGGAGGTTAAAATGGGACAATATTTTTGTGAAACAAAAACATCTGTCATAGACACTAAGGATGCTGTTTCTTATATCGGACAACCTGAGCATGGCGCTAGCTTACATTTTTTGGGTGTGGTGCGCAGCTTTAATGAAGGTAAAAAAGTTAAAGGGATTGACTATGAAGTTTGTAACCCTCTAGCGACAAATATATTAAACCAAATTGCGGAACAGACACTGGAGAAATTTCCACAGGCTAATATTTATATTTCCCATTTTGAAGGATATCTTGATGTCGGTGAAGTTAGCCTACTGGTGAGTGTGAGTACCCCGCATAGAGATGAGTGCTACAAAGCAAACCGTTTTATTGTAGAAGCCATTAAGCACAAATGCCCTGTGTGGAAAAAAGAGTATTATGAAGATAAATCAGTATCCTGGGTAAAAGGGTGCACCATTAAACATGAACATTTAGTCTAAGGAAATCGCTTTGCAACTTTCTGATAAATTTGGCCGAAGATTCAATTACTTAAGACTCTCAATTACCGATGTATGTAATTTTAGGTGCCAATATTGTCTGCCAAATGGTTATTGTGGTAGTAAAACAGAAAGAGAAAGCTTTTTGAATGTGACTGAAATAAGTCATCTTTTAGCTGCGTTAACTGAGCTAGGGCTAAAGAAGATTCGCCTAACAGGCGGTGAGCCAACTTTGAGAAAAGACTTTATAGACATTGTCTCATGCATAAAAAAATATGAACCCATAAAACAAATAGCAGTGACGACCAATGCTTATACACTTTATAAATTTGCTCAAGAATATAAGGATGCTGGTATCACAAATGTGACTATTAGTTTAGATAGTTTAACGCAAGCTCAGTTTTCTAAAATAACTCAGACACTTTACTATTCAAATGTCATAAAAAGCATTGATGCAGCTATCGAAGCAGGTTTTAGCACGATTAAACTGAATGCGGTGTTATTAAAAGGCTTAAATGATACAGATGAAGAAATTACACACTTCTTTAATTATGTAAAAAACAAATCTATCACCGTTCGGTTTATAGAAATGATGGAGACGGGCGATAATCACGACGATTATCGTCAGTTTTTTTCTAGCACAGAAAAAATAAATGATAAACTGTATCAAGAAGGGTGGCAGTTGGTGACAAAAAGCATTACTGCTGGGCCAGCTAGGGAATATGAACACCCAGGCTTTGAGGGTAAAATTGGAATTATTTCACCCTATTCAAAAATATTTTGTAGTGACTGTAACCGCATAAGAGTGAACTCTAAAGGAAACTTACACGTGTGCCTTTTCGATAAATGCGCGAAAAACTTGAGACACTTACTACAACATGAATCTCAAAAAATGGAACTCATAAATTTTATTGTTAAAGCCTTCTCAAACAAAGATATTTCTCATTTTCTACACGACAATATTATTGGTGGAGATAAACATTTTTCCTCAATAGGTGGCTAGTGCTTTAATGAAGAAACTACTTATACTCATTATTGCTATTACCTTAAGTATATCGTTACTGTCTAAGTCTATTTATGCAGAGCAGATTAATATAGCCTGTGCAGCAAATTTTTATACGACATTGAAATCGCTGACGCAAGCTTATAAAAAGCAACACCCCAATGTCCAATTTACGATTATGCAGGGTTCATCGAGCAAGCTGGCGACTCAAATTGAGAATGGCATGCCAATTGATTTATTTTTATCTGCCGATCAAACCTATGCTCAAACGCTAGTAAAGAGAGGAAAAGCAGACAAAGCGCATCGTTATGCAATTGGAGAAGTGGTATTAATTACCCAGGGCTCACCCCGATTTACATCAGCAAAGGATTATCTCAATCGAGCGCATTGGATGCATTTGAGTATTGCAAACCCAGCTTTATCTCCTTATGGGTTTCAATCGGTTAAAATATTAAAAGCATTCGGCGTTTGGACAAAAATTGCCAATAAGGTGATATATGGTGAGGATATTGGGCAAACATTTAGCTATTTTGTTAGTCATAATGTAAATGCTGCCTTTGTAGCACTTTCACAAGTTAAGCTATATGAGAAGGAAAATGGTGATCGCAACGTGCTGGTATACGACTTAAAAACCCCAGAAAGGTTGATTAATCAGGATGCCGTTGTCATAAAACATAGCCAACATGCTCGTGAGGCTGAGTCCTTTTTAAGTTTTATACTACACTCACCACAGTCAATAAAAATAATCACTTCCATGGGGTATCAGACCTAGATTTTATTTTTATTTAACAGCATCGCCTCAAGTTTTGATGTTGCAATTGTCGTGACGATGCCATTGCTTAGTGTTAATTTGTAACCATCATGACTTTTTTCTAAGGTTTCAATATCTACGCTGATATTACGTTTTTTAAATGCTTCAATCGTTAATATATGCTGGCATATACCATTTTCAAATAATATGACCTGGTCAGCAAATTGATCAATCTCATTATTAGAATGGGTCACATAAATGACAGGCATTTGTTTTTTTGAAATATAGTCTTTCAATTTGACTAATATTTTTTGTTTTAAGGTGTGATCCAATGCAGAAAATGGTTCATCTAACATTAATAAATCTGGACTAGAAAGCAAAGCCTGAGCGATGCAGCATCGTTGTAATTGTCCGCCTGAAAGTTTTGAAGGTACCTTAGGTAATAGATTTTCAATCGAGAGTATTTGAATGACTTCATCATATACAGGCTCTTTTTTATTAAAAATCGAACGCTTAAAGCTATATGTTAGATTTTGTTGAACGGTTAAATGAGGTAATAAATAAGGTCGTTGAAAAACATAAGCAAGTTTTCTTTTGTTTAAAGGCAAAAAATGATTAGGTGACTGATAACAGATATCATCTACTTTGATCACACTATTTTTGACTTTATTGATACCCGCAATACAATTTAGAAGCGTCGATTTACCTGAACCAGATGGTCCCATAATTGCAGTTATACCTTTGCTCGGTAATTCAATCTCCGTGTTTAGTACACAATGACCAATATTGCCTTTAACATTAATATATATCATAGCTACTTCTTCTATTCAGTAGATAAATAATAAATAACGTTGAGACAGAGAGAATGATGAGGAATAAAGACATGTTATTCGCTGCCTGATAATTCATTTGCGAAACTTCCTCATAAATAGATATGGAGATGACTTTTGTTTTACCTGCAATGCTACCGCCAACCATGAGGATGACACCAAACTCTCCAATTGTATGTGCAAAAACCAGAATTGCCGAGGTATATATCCCTTTTTTTGATAGAGGTAACAATACGGTGTACAGTCTATCCAAATAATTGGCGCCCATAATTGATGCAGAATGCATTGCTTGTTTTTGTACAGAGCTAAATGCAACTTGAATCGGGCGAACAGCAAAAGGGAGAGAATAAATTATCGAGGCAATCACAAGTCCAGAAAAGCTAAAGCTTAAGGTGCTACCCGTCATATTTAGCCATAGTCTACCGAAGAAACTTTCAGGGTTATACAATAACAATAAGTAAAAACCCAGAACCGTTGGCGGTAGAATTAAGGGTAAATTTAGTAACGATAGAACTAACGATTTATACCATTTTTCTGAGGCAGTTAGCCATAAAGATATTAGGATACCAATAAGAATGGAAATAATGGTTGTGATGACAGCCAATTTGATTGTTATGCCTAATGATACCCAGTCCATAACTATACCTATAAATATTTATTTCATAATTTTGATTTGATAATTTTATACTGCTGATAACAACACATATTTAGTTTAACAGCTGGTTCAAATATTAGAATGGCTAATCAGCTATATAATGCGACAGGCATTAGCCTTACAAGCTTAGCCCGGCTAGTAACTACTTTATTGATAGAAAGAATTATCGATCACCTTTAGGTAGGTTTGCATTTTTAATTTGTATTATTTCAGCGGCAATACTTACGGCAATTTCCTGGGGTGTTTGACTATTAATATCTATGCCTATGGGTGCAGTTATTTTATTAATACTTTCTTGAGTGAAACCTTTTTCACTTAATGCTTGAAAAATATTAATTGTTTTAACTTTGCTACCCATTACCCCTAAATACTTGTAAGACCCATTGAGAATGGCACTCAGCGCTTTGACATCCGTTAGGAAAGAGAATGACATTACAATCACAAAACTTAAATCACCTGATTTAATATGTTTACCTAAATCATCATATGAGCAGATGATTTTTTCATCCGAAACTGTATTTCTTTCCATGGTAATGACGTTTTCTCTTTCATCAAATGTCACCACGTAAAAGCCCAAGTATTTTAAAAGCTGACTCATGACTAGGCCAACATGACCTCCACCAATAACATAAGCTGTTTCATGTTTGCCAATACTTTCAATATATTGCCAATGCTTTATATCCTTGTTGTAACTTGAAAGTATTGGTTCATCAATAGCGTTAATTTTTATCTCAGTAGTATTAAAAGTGATGCTTTCGACTTGATAGTTTTCTATTGCCATACAGGTTTCAGTTGCAAGTTCTTCAGAAAGGAAACAGTCAGGGTATAAGACAACACTTTGTTCGCCAGAACAAATCATACCTGAAGGTGAGTCGGTCAATTTTTTCCTGTGAACCAGTTGCCTGCTTTCAGCTTTTTGATGTTGATGCCAAGTCTGTGTTCTTAGCAACTCTACTAATTCGTATTCCATAATGCCGCCGCCGATAGAGCCAGCAAGCCTGCCATCACTTGCCACAGCCATTTTAAAGCCTTGCCGCCCAGGGCTGCTGCCTGCACTATCTAACACAAGCATTAAGCCAATAGTAATTCCTTTTTGTTTGCAGTCTAATATTAGCTGCCATATATCTAAATCTTTCTGCACAAGAAAATTCCCAAACTATTTATTATATATCACTGGATGGTCAAAATTTTGAGGTATAATGAATGCTGACTATCCAGTTAAAATGTAATTAAATTATTCTAGAGCTATAAATTAATTGAGTGCATAAGCATCTTTAGGAATTGGAATTAAATTCCTAATTGCCTGAGGTGTTGCGGGTGCATTTAACTCTGGCCAATCAGTAACACCATAATCAGCTCTTGCTGCCATTAAGGCATGACGAATTGCTGCAAACACAGAGTTACCAATTGGCACGCTTGGTTCTCCTGTCGCTTTAGCGCCTCCTACTGATAACATGCCTTGTTTCGCTAACTCATTTATGACACTGTCAGGTGTTTTAACTAGTTCAATATTCAGTTCTTCTGGGATACTTTTAGAGCAAGGTAGCTCGTAAGTCCAAGCATTATCAGTGATTAATTTCCCTTCTTTATCATAACGTATTTCTTCGCTGGTACCATAACCTAGGCCTTGAATAAACCCACCTTCAATTTGTCCAAAGTCTATGGCTGGCGCGACAGATCTTCCTGTATCAAACAAAATATCAGATCTAACAACTTTATGTTGACCTGTTAGGACGTCTAATTCTACTTCACTACATGAATAACCATAAACAAAGTAGGTAAACATATCTTTTAACCAATCATCTTTACGGAATTTTCTCATGTAATGAGTTTTCCCTGATGTAATTTGGACACCAGCAACAAAAGCATTATTCACCAGGTCTGCCCATTGTTCACTCCACTTAGGGTGTTTATCAGAAGGGATTTTATGACCCATTTGCTCCCAAATAGGTAAAAATCTTTCCCTTAAATCTACGCAAGCATCTCTCACTGCACCGCCATTAACATCAAACCCAGATGAAGCTGCCGTTGCTGGTGCATTGACAATGGCATCAGTATCTGTAGGAGCAACATAGATTAGGTTCATCGGTATACCTAATTCATATGCAGCTAACTGTATAAGCTTTTGATTAATCCCTTGTCCTATTTCAACCCCGCCATGATTAATCATAACTGATCCATCATTTCGGTTAATATTGACTAAGGCACTACCTGAGCTCATATCTGCATAAAATTTTTGACCAATACCGTACTTAGTTGCAATAATAGAAATCCCTTTTTTCTTCCAGCGATTTTTTTTATTGAATTCTGCAATTGCAGTTTTACGTTTGTTGAAATCACACTTGTTCATCAATTCTTTGTAATCATCTTTAATTCTCACTCTACAGAGTGGTTGACCAACATAGTTTTTATCACAATCGTGTACGTTATCTGAAGTTTTAAAGAAGTTTTTGAGACGTATTTCTTCAGGTGCTATGCCCAGCTTATGTGCAACGCGATCTACCGCTGTGTCAACAATTAAACTTGATTGTACCGTTCCGAATGAGCGAAATGCTGTGCTGGTTGTAATATTAGAGTGGTATGCAACTCCTGTAAATCTTGCATTATCTAATTTATAGCAATGATCTCCATGTAGTCTTGCTAAACCTAGAACTTGGTAGGAAACATCGGTTGTGCAACCACCATTGGCATTAAACGTCACGTCCAAACCCACTATTTTTCCATCGTCTTTGTATACAATTGTATATTCGCCCTGAAAAGGATGGCGTTTGCCGATTAGCTGCATATTTTGCTCTCGAGTGGACTGTATTTTCACCTGTCTCTTAACCTTTCTAGCAGCTAGTGCAGCCATTACTGCAAACTGACATGAATGGTGATGACCTCCCCCAAAACCGCCACCAAGTTGATTTACCTCAAGCGTGACTTTATTTAGGGGGACACCCAATACTTTTGCGGTAGAATTTTGCTCCCCAGCTGGCCATTGAGTACCATTTAAGATATGCATTGATCCATACTTTCCAGGTGTTGCAATTGCAGCGCGCATTTCCATACCAAAATGAGCCTGAAAGCCAGTTTCCATTACGCCTGAAATACGATGATACCCAGAAGGTAAAGGTTTACTTTTATCAAATAAGTCTAGATTTGACCCGTCTTTAATAAGATGTGTGGGTAAAAAGTCATTGTAGACTTTAGGCAGAACTTGGCCATTCTCTACAGCTTCTTGTGTTGTGATAACTGGTTTACCTAACGAGGTGTATTCAATGCATTCATTTTCGATATATCTGGCGGCCTTTCCAGCAGTCCAGGGAGTATCTGCAACAACAACTGCGATACGCGCACCGTGATGTGGTGCATAGTCTTTATATAAAACAGGCTCATCATGTGCGACCCCAAATAAATGGTCACCTGGGATATCATTATCGGTAACAATTGTCTGAAAACCAGGGAATTTGTTTCTTACTTCTTCTTCTATTTTTGTTAGAGGTGCTTTATATTTAAAATTTGAATTTGCTTGAGCACTGCCAACGACAGCAGCATATGACCCACCATGACCTAAAGGTGTATCATCTGTATATTCTACTTCTCCAGTAGCTTGTGCAAATGATTCATATTTAACCATAAGCTCATTTTCTGGGAGCTGAGTCGTATCTCTGTCATACACATATGAACCACTAATAGGCTTACTCTTCGGTTCAGTAATTGCTGAAAGTATTGCCGCATTAACTTTACCTGGTTTTTTGAATTCTACTAATTCTAGCAGTGCTTTATAAATGATACCTATCGCTAAATTAGAGCGATATTCTACTGATAATCCTTCTCTTTGATAACCTAAAAGATCAAGCGTGTTCTTTTTAATTTCGCTTTGACAAATTTTTATGACAGGTGAAAGATTATTGATATTCGCACCTGATAGCGCTTTTTCTGTCTCGGTAAGTCGTTGGTTAGCATGATTTAATCCAGCGATCACAATTCTTAGACCTTCTTGCGACACTTGGCCATTGCTATCAGTCAGACAATTTATACCTGCATTGATCATAGGGTGAGACATTTGCGGTTTACGTGCCACTCTGAAAGTGCGAATGAATTGACCTTGTTGGCTAAGCGGGATCTTAAAATAAAGAATAATGAGATCTTTAGGGAGATTCGCATTATTAACAATATCTAAAACATCATATTCTTTTTGGCTTATAAATTCGGCGCTTGCAACAATAACGGTTGCATTCAGAGTCGCTAAAATGGTTACAAAGTCTGATACGAAAGGAATGCCTGTTTTAGCATGCTTGTGTGCTAACATCACACTTCCTGCTAATGTACTAACACTTCTTACTTGAATACCTGCGATTGCTTTAACGTTTTTAATCATCGCTTTGAGACCAGTTGATTGTTCGTCTGGAATCAAGTTAATCTGTTCTTCGGCATAGGCAGAGATTTTTTCAACTGGGACGGCAGCACCAATTGTTAATACATTGTCTTTTAATTTTATTTCATTCAGCTCGTTAAGTTCAGATAAACTGATTGCCACTTGAGGTCTAGAGTCTCTAAATATACCAAAAGAACTGCAACCCATAACATATAATAATTCATTGGCGTTATAATTTTTTGCTTCTTGGTTATAGATTTTTAATGCAGTACTAATTGAATCTGGCTTATAAAGTTTATGGCCATCTTTTACAAAGCAAGGGTTCTTGATGGGTTTCTCGATTGAAAAGGAATCTTGTAAGGGAGTTATTTGACCTGTAAATTTGACATCACTAACCCCTTTTGCACTACAGTCCATTGGTGTGGGGCCTTGCTGGTCATTTGCAAATGTGTGTGCTGCGTTACAGATTGTTCTATAACCAGTACAGCGGCAAAGATTACCGCTAAATATATCATCTAACTCAAGCTTTGTTGGAGTAGGGTGGTTCTCTAAATAACCTCGCATAGCGACGACAAAACCAGGTGTACAAAATCCGCATTGGGTACCATTATGTTTGGCAATTTTTTCTTGGATTAAATCCAGACCGTCTTGAGTATTTCCCAAGCCTTCTACTGTTGTTATTGCGGTACCATCACAAAGTACTACAGGCCGTAAGCAAGAATTAATTGTTCTATGCTCAATGCCAGTTTTAGTATTTTCACTTAAAATAACGGAACAGGCACCACAAGCACCTTGAGTACAGCTTACTTTTGTTCCTGTATAACCAGCTACCTCTCGTAAGTATGTCGCTAAGGTAAACCTTGGGCTTGGGTCAACTATTTGAACTTTGTCTCCATTCAATAAAAAAGTAACAACATTTTGTTTTTCAACATCACTTGGCAAGGCAATATCTTTAAAATCAGCCAAATTCATTTTCTTTTCAAGTTTTTCACTTTCTGCTGCCCAAGCAGAGGGTTTGATCGCCATATCAGCTAATAGGCCTAGCATGCCAAGTTTGCCAGCACCCTTAATATAATCTTTACGGCTGACTATTTTGTCGAAAAACGCCATTTCTTTTTGAGTTTCTTCTTCTTTTAGCTTTTGTTTTTTTAGCTTTGCTAAAATTTTTTCACGGAGTTTATGTATATCACTCATCATTAAATCATCTCTACTTGTTAATTGAAGTCTGTGCCATTTAACCAAAATGGTTGATAACGCAATTAAGCAAAAATAGCACCCTTATTACCCTAATTTACAACAGCATCAAATCTATAGCTCATGTAACAATTAAAGCAGATTATTAATGACTTACCAACGTGTTTATATTTAATTAATGAAATTCAGTATGTAATATCATGCATAGTAAATTACTTTTCAAGTTCGATACTTTTTACGACTGAATCTTTAGTTTGTTGTAATAAATTTCTGAATTCTCTGAAATATAACATTATTGACCTTAGAGCGGATTTAAATTTTTCTGGCCCCAAAATGACATAACTAAATACAACTAAGAAGAATATTTCGCTGAAACTAAACCCAAAAA
>JAOMSY010000170.1 GCA_028355575.1 Francisellaceae bacterium
CACTCTCTACAGGTCAATGGATTGCTCTTAACCACTTCCAAGAAAAATTCAGCATGTTGAATCCTTCGTAATTGCTCAATATGAAACATTCTTGACATGAACGATAAAGCCTCAAAAAAATGGTTTCTATATTTTAATGCCTACTGTCGACAGCTCATAGGGTGTTCAATATCAAAATCACACATAGAACGAGAACATTGGTAAGTCATTGGATCATTGTAACCTTTATTCTGCATACATTCCATAACCACAGTAACTGGCAAAGAACCTTAAATATTTGATCACATAGAAAGTCATCCTATTAGATCATTGCTTTTATCAGCCGTTGCAGCGCTATTAATTGGCACTGTAAGCTCTATATTTGGCTCTCTGATTTATAATTGTCTGACCTAATATGACGAGCCAAAATACGCAAATGAAGCCTATTTAACGACCTTCTCTGGATTCGCCAACAGTATCTTCACGTTTATAAGTAATCTTTTGAAAATATTCAAACTTAAGATCGAGTTTATGTATTAAATCAAAAATCGTATCAACAATATAAATATGATTAACACCTATAGATAAATGAATTTATTTCTTAAAGAGGCAACATATTTTATTTTTTTACTATAATTGAATTGAATATATTCAACACAATAAGGTTATCAATGATCAAATATGCGATCCCTTTAGCTATTTTGTCGCTAACAATAGCAAGCTGCACAATGGTGCCGCCTAATTCCCTGAATAAACCTGAATATAATAATATTAGAGTTACAAATCTTTCCCCTCCTAAAAATTGTAAATACCTTGGCGAGGTTTATGGCAGTCAAGGTAATTGGTTTTCTGGCATATTTACAGCAAATGTCTACCTTGTAATGGGTGCAATGAATGACCTACGAAACAATGCTGCCGAGATGGGTGCAAATTATGTCTTTATAGACCATTTAAAATATATGGGGCCTGGCTTTATTAATGGCAGTAATTATTCTACATATGTTGCACAGGCCTTTAGCTGCAAAGGTCAGGATAAACCCCTGCCTAACCAAATTAAACAAAAAGAATGTGGTTGGTTTTCTTTCTGTTTATATGATGGTTCAACAACAAGAGTAAATGCTGAGCAACAAGTGGTACCAGATCAAATCCATGACTATAACAGTAATTAAAA
This sequence comes from Francisellaceae bacterium, assembly GCA_028355575.1. Lineage (GTDB taxonomy): Bacteria > Pseudomonadota > Gammaproteobacteria > Francisellales > Francisellaceae > CAJXRW01. The sequence continues at coordinate 1,151 of JAOMSY010000170.1, forward strand.
TGCGTGATTTGCTCTTAACAAAATATTATTTAATTTTACTAACAATATTTATGACAGGCTGCTCTTGGATACCTGCAGATAAGCTGACATCAGATGCAGCTAAACATGTGATTATTTCAATTGATACGCCACATGAGAATTGCAGGTTCATAGGTAATATTTTTGGATCACAAGGTAACTGGATTTCAGGTTTTTTTACTTCTAATTTGGACATTTCACTTGGCGCCATCAATAATCTTAGAAATGAAGCCGCTGACAATGGCGCTAACTATGTTTATTTTGGTCAGTTATATGCCTCAGATGTCAGCATACTTAGAGGTGCGTTTGACTTAAATATTGTTACCACACCCTTAAAAACAATTACTGGAACATTTAATGCAACCTATTATGGCGAAGCATATCATTGCCCAACTCTTAAGAAAATAACAATTAGGACTCCACCACATGCATAATTTAAAGTTTATTCTACTTCTTGTTATAATACTCTCTTCAATAACTGCCTGCTCAATTACACCTGCGAATGGCAATAGAGCAAAAAATACTTACATATCCAGTAAAGCACCAAATAATTGCGATTATAAGGGGATGCTTTTTTCTTCAGATGGAAATTGGTTTACTGGTATTTTTACCTCGAATATTACAATCATAATAAGCTCACGAAATAAACTTAAAAACCAAGCGGCTGCTAATGGCGCAAATTACGTTCACCTTCAAGAAACGCATGCGGATGATACAACTTTAATTATCGGTGGAAATCAAAACGTTGTATTTGTAGGTCATGCTTATTATTGCGAAAACATAAATGAGGCAATAAGAGTAAATGGTAGATAGAAATTTTATGCTTGTTTAGATTTTGGTTATATTTCTTTCTAAAAAGTATCTGAAACTTCAGTATCAGATGGCTGATGACTATTATTCATAGCCTTACAATCTGTCCCCGTGCACAAACCAATCAACATGATATAAATGATCAATATATGATATTTTGAGCCTATCATTCAGTTTCATATAATAATTTGATACTTGCTAACCAAAAACACATTTGTAAACTACAAAATAATTGTTACAAGAATATTATGT
>JAOMSY010000171.1 GCA_028355575.1 Francisellaceae bacterium
AACACCAGATGAATTCATTCCAATTGCTGAAAATAGTAAGTCAATTATGTCAATTGGCAACTGGGTTGCTGAAAAATCATTTAGAGATTATCTTGATATTATTACTGCCATAAATGACCCGAATTTTGAACTGGCGATCAATGTATCAACGCAACAAATAGAAAGTAGATTATTCGCTGAGTTGTTGGAAACACTAATAAAAAGACACAAATTAAATGCGAATTCGATCACAATTGAAATATCAGAAACAACTTTAATGTCACATATTGTCTCGTGTGAAAGAATGCTTCGTCATTTTAGTGATTTAGGAATTAAAATCGCCTTAGATGATTTTGGCACAGGCTATTCTTCACTAACCTACCTTAAGGCTTTACCATTTAACTATATTAAGGTGGATAAAAATTTTGTGGATGATATTACACATAAAACAGGTGATAGCATTATTTTGAAAGCCATTATTAACCTTGCGGATGAATTAAATTTATCCTGTATTGCTGAAGGCGTTGAAACTCAAGAGCAATTAGACTTCTTAAGGGCAAATCAATGCCAATATGTTCAGGGATATTTCTTTGCAAAACCGATGCCGCTGGAAGAGCTCATTCAGTTTGTGAAAGAGTTTAATGAACAAAACAACTAACAATGTAAAGATAAATAATAGGCTTTTAAAATCTATTTTTTTTGTAGCATTCAGTTAAGCATTTAAAGTGTGAGAAACCATTAACTTAAACTTAGACAAATTATCTGGTAAGATATTAATATCATTTGTATTTAACTTTGCACATGGAACAACATCCACTAAAACCACTTTTTAAAAATGCAATACTACAAACTGTTATTGCATCAAAGATTAACATCATCTCCAAAATTCCCTCTAAAACGGAATATATTGACCTACCTGATGGTGACACGATTGCTGTTGAAATTTCACAACACCCGTCTTGGGACTTACAAAAACCAACCGTTATATTAGTACATGGTCTATGCGGTAGTCACGATGCTTCCTACATGCGTCGAATTACCAGCAAACTATTAAAAATGCCATTGCGCGTTGTTCGTTGTAATTTTAGAGATGCCGGCTCTGGGAAAGGCTTGGCAAAGTATATTACCCATGCTGGCTCTACAGACGAAGTGTATGAGACATTGGTACATTTAAAACAAAAAACACCTGATTCAAAATTCATTGTTATTGGCTTTTCAATGGGAGGAAGTTTACTATTAAAACTCCTTGGTGAAAATAGACCCAATATCGACTCATTTGTTGAACTTGGCTTCAGTATTTGTCCCCCAACTGATTTATCATCTTGCTCAGAAATTATTGATTTACCTTCAAATAAAATTTTTAGAGCCTATTTTGTAAATGATTTAATTAAAATGGTTTACGAACGCCATGAGCGTTTTCCTGAACTGGGACCTGCACCAGTTTTACATAAAAAAATTCAAATGCGTGAATTTGACGATATGTATACTTCCATCCAATGTGGATTTAAAAACGCAGATGACTATTACACCAGATCAAGTTCATTACAATTTATTAATAACATACATACACCATGTCATATTTTTGCAGCGAAAGATGACCCTGTGATTGACAATACTCTGCTATTGAAAGAGAAATTACCAAAAAATGTAAAACTTTATGTCTCTGAACATGGTGGTCATATGGGCTTTTTGGCGAGTCCTTTTTCTATTACTGGTGTCCGCTGGATGGACTATATGATTTTAAAAATGATTAACGCTGAAATTTATATGTAATATTTCACGCTTATAAACTGATCTCTCAAATAAATATATAAGCTTCTACCTAGCAATACCTTAAGATTTTACCTAATATTTTTCTAGCCCGATCAAATGTAGCTTGTAATGATTGAAGTGTTTCAGGTATGTGTCACAGTTGCAACGGTTATCTTTGCAATCATCAGCTTTGTTAAAGAAAAGATACCTGCCCATGTTACCGCACTTATTGTCATGGCGATTCTATTAATAACCGGTACCATTTCAACAGAAAATGCGCTAAGCGTATTTAGTAATCAAGCAACAGCCACCATTGCAGGGATGTTTATTATTAGTGCCGCCTTAAAACATACAGGCTTAATTGATGTTATTGGCGACTTTGGAATTCAATTAGCGAAAAGGAATTTTTGGCTAGCAATCATTCTCTTTTTTGGAATGGTATTAGTACTTTCAGCTTTCATGAATAACACACCCATTGTTATTATTATGACGCCAGT
>JAOMSY010000172.1 GCA_028355575.1 Francisellaceae bacterium
CTTTCGTTCCTGCTCGAGCCGTCACTCTCGCAGTCAAGCACCCTTATGCCTTTACACTCTTGGTACGATTTCCGACCGTACCGAGGGTACCTTCGTGCTCCTCCGTTACTCTTTGGGAGGAGACCGCCCCAGTCAAACTACCCACCATGCACTGTCCTTGGAATTGCTTCCTAAGTTAGAACTCCAACAATACCAGGGTGGTATTTCAAGGTTGACTCCACTCAAGCTAGCGCTCAAGTTTCATAGTCTCCCACCTATCCTACACAGATAGTGTCAAAGTCCAGTGCAAAGCTATAGTAAAGGTTCACGGGGTCTTTCCGTCTAACCGCGGGTACGCAGCATCTTCACTGCGATTTCAATTTCACTGAGTCTCAGGTGGAGACAGTGTGGCCATCGTTACGCCATTCGTGCAGGTCGGAACTTACCCGACAAGGAATTTCGCTACCTTAGGACCGTTATAGTTACGGCCGCCGTTTACCGGGGCTTCGATCCAGAGCTTCGCCTAAGCTAACCCCTTCAATTAACCTTCCGGCACCGGGCAGGCGTCACACCCTATACTTCCTCTTACGAGTTTGCAGAGTGCTGTGTTTTTAGTAAACAGTCGCAGCCACCATTTTATTGCAACCCTTTTTTGCTCCAAGAGTAAATCTCTTCACATACTTAGGGCACACCTTCTCCCGAAGTTACGGTGCTATTTTGCCTAGTTCCTTCACCTGAGTTCTCTCATTGCCTTAGTATTCTCTACCTATCCACCAGTGTTGGTTTGGGGTACGGCTTCTTGTAACCTGAAGCTTAGTAGTTTTTCCTGGAAGCAGAGCATCAATCACTTCAGTTTCATATAAGAAACCTCGTCATCACGCCTCAGATCAACATGCATGCGGATTTACCTACACACACTACCTACACGCTTTCACCTGGACAACCATACGCCAGGCTGATTTAGCTTTCTCCGTCACTACATCGCAGTTACAAGGAGTACAGGAATATTAACCTGTTTTCCATCGACTTCACCCTTCGGCTACGCCTTAGGCACCGACTCACCCTACGTTGATTAACATTGCGTAGGAACCCTTGGATATTCGGCCAATAAGAATCTCACTTATTTTACGTTACTCATGTCAGCATTCGCACTTCTGATACCTCCAGCAAACTTCTCAATTCACCTTCATCAGCTTACAGAACGCTCCCCTACCAATATATAAAATATATTCCGTAGCTTCGGTGTATTGCTTAGCCCCGTTAAATCTTCCGCGCAGGCCGACTCGACTAGTGAGCTATTACGCTTTCTTCAAAGGATGGCTGCTTCTAAGCCAACCTCCTAGCTGTCTATGCCTTCCCACATCGTTTCCCACTTAGCAATAACTTTGGGACCTTAGCTGACGGTCTGGGCTGTTTCCCTCTCCACTACGGACCTTAGCACCCGCAGTGTGTCTCCTATACTAAAACTTCGTCGTATTCTAAGTTTGCATCGGTTCAGTAAGTCGAGATGACCCCCTAGCCGAAACAGTGCTTTACCCCAACGAGTTATATATAAGGCTCTACCTAAATAGATTTCGGGGAGAACCAGCTATCTCCGTGCTTGATTAGCCTTTCACTCCGATCCACAGCTCATCCCATAATTTTGCAACATTATTGGGTTCGGTCCTCCAGTTGGTGTTACCCAACCTTCAACCTGGCCATGGATAGATCGCGCCGGTTTCGGGTCTACTCCCAGAGACTAGTCGCCCTATTAAGACTCGGTTTCCCTACGGCTCCGTTATCCTTAGCCTTGCCACTGAAAGTAACTCGCTGACCCATTATACAAAAGGTACGCAGTCACATCTCTAAAAAATGCTCCCACTGCTTGTATGCACACGGTTTCAGGTTCTATTTCACTCCCCTTATAGGGGTTCTTTTCGCCTTTCCCTCACGGTACTGGTTCACTATCGGTCAGTTAGTAGTATTTAGCCTTGGAGGATGGTCCCCCCATCTTCAAACAGAATTTCACGTGTTCCGCTCTACTTATTCGCATATCTAGTTCCACAAGAATCATTTCGCATACCGGGCTATCACCGTCTATGGCCAACCTTCCCAGGTTGTTCTACTATGATTTTTGCTAAATTATGCCAGGCTCTTCCCCGTTCGCTCGCCGCTACTAAGGGAATCTCGGTTGATTTCTTTTCCTATAGGTACTTAGATGTTTCAGTTCCCTACGTTCGCCCCCTTACCCTACGG
>JAOMSY010000173.1 GCA_028355575.1 Francisellaceae bacterium
TTGGCTCGTCTATTTGACCATAAGTACGACCAACTTCCGCGAACAATGGGCTAATTTCATCACCGCTTACGTGATAAACACCACTTTCATCGATATAATCAGGTTGAATATCATTACAATCCCATAATGGCGCAGCATTAGCATCTAATACACTTGCATAGATGTCTGTTTTCGCTGCTTGCCAACCTCTACCATAAAACGGCAGGCCGACTACAATTTTCCTTGATGGGACATTCCTCTCAAGCAAGTACTGCACAGCTGAGTCAGTTGTATATGAATATTGCGCACCAGCTGTCACATTTGGATCATTCGGATTTTGATACAATGCTGATTGGTGATTAGAAGTTGATTCCCAAGCACCATGGAAGTCATAAGTCATCATGTTAACAAAGTCTAAAGGCTCTACTAATTTAGCCATATCAACTTTATCCATCTTGTCAAAACCAGCTCCAGACGCAAGGGTTAATGAGTAAAAATAGCTTGCTTGCTTAGCTTGAGCATCTGCAAATGCTTGTTCTACAGCATCAATAATACCTTGTTCAGATGAAGCACCACCATTTGCTAACGTTGAAATTCTAGCTAATAATGAGCTATAACCTAAGGCTGATTTAAAGGCATCCTTAACTGCTAAGTCACTGTATTCATTAGAGTGTTGCGAAGTTAATGCAGATAATTCACTACCAATAATTTCTGGGACTTGAGTCTTTATGTCATACGCACCAATATATTGATTACCAGCATACAAGGCTTCAATTCTACTTATGATATTATCAAGTAGGCCTTGGTTACTCGTTTCATTATATATTTGCGTTGATAAGTCATCCAATGCCTGACGATAATCATTCATTAGCGCTATATAGTTTTGCCCATCTTCTGAACGATACAAATGAGAATAACGACCTGGTGAACCTGGATATTCCCAATCGATATCCACGCCATCAAAGCCATATTGCGCCATTAGATCAAGTGAGGACTTGATAAAGTCTTGACGATATACTGGGTCAGCAGCAAAAGTAAATTTATTACTCCATGTCCATCCACCAATTGACATCATCACTCTAACATTTGGATAACGTTCTTTAATTTGATGTAATCTTCCAATTACACCACCCATGATATCATAACCGCCATGATCATTTTTGGTATTATAATCGATTGCAGCTGCAGGATAACCATCTGTTGCAGGCAAGCCTTTTTCAACATCTGCAAAAGAATCACCTAAAACAACTTCATACCCAGTAAAACTGGCTCGTTTAATCTCATTTAAGCCAGTAAGTGTTGTTCCAGCCAGACCATTTGCTTTAGCATCAGCAATCAAGGCATCTTCTTCTGGTGATGAACCTTCAATATTTATGAATGCGAAGTTTATATGTGTGATTTTACTAGAGTCCATATAAGCTGGATCGTAAGCTCTACCATACACAGACCAATCAGTAACATAAGACACTATTTTAGCTTTATTTGTCGCCTGTTCTCTTAGCGCATCCACATCATAGTTTCCAGGCACAGGTGTCGGAGTTGGTGTCGGAGTTGGTGTCGGAGTTGGTGTCGGAGTTGGTGTTGGTGTTGGTGTTGGCTGATAACGTGTATCTACCAATATAGCAACTGGATTAGAATAATTTCCATTTACATCACGTGCCACTATTTCAACCGGATAGGTTTTATTAACCTCAAGTCCTGATAAGTTAAAACCAAGCTTTCCTTTACCTAAACGTTTTATTCTTTCACCATTAACATAAATATCATATCCTCTGACATCAACATTATCATTTGACTCAGCCCAAGAGAGCTTAACTCTTTTTAGCTTAGTTCCTTTGTTATTCCAAATGTTCTCAGACTTAAAACCGCTCACAAACTCGGGCGCTTGCAGGTCGATCAGACCTGTTGCAGCTTGAGATCGATTGCTATCTGTATCAACAGCAATGACGGAAACATCATATGACTGACCAACTTCTAAACCAGTAAGGCTATAGCCTTTTGCATTTTTTCCTCTAGTTTTGACATTCTCACCATCTATATAGACTTCATAAGAACTTACACCTTTATCATCCGTTGAAGGCTCCCAACTTAAACGCACCTTATTAAGGTCATTGATATCATTCCACTTATTTTTAACTTTTAAATTTCCAGGCTGTGTGGGCCCGTCACCTGGAATGGGTGTTGGTGTCGGAGTTGGTGTTGGT
>JAOMSY010000174.1 GCA_028355575.1 Francisellaceae bacterium
TCCCCCATTTTGTATTGAATACAGAAATATTATTTCCTGATCCGTTATAACCAATTTTCACTTCCCAAGGGGTTAAGTATATTTTATCGTGATAAATAACTTTACCATCAGGTAGGCCAATGATTGCGGTATTATAAAGTTTATCTTCCCTAATATATGGAATTGTTCCTCCAACTAAGATCACATTCAATTCTTTTGAGAGCTGACTAATATGGGCCGAAAATGGTTTAACATGTTTTGATAAGCTCTTTAGATCATTTAAAGTGAAATCAGAGTCATTGATCATATTCAAACTATTATCTTCTGGAAATACGATAATATCAGCACCTTCAGACTTTGCTTGTTTAGCAAGCTTTTTAACTGTATCAGCAAATTGTTGGTACGTCTGCTGTGTTGATGACATTTGAATGGCTGATATTGTTACAATATTCTTTGTATAGCCTGTTTCAAATAAGACAAAAAGTATTAAAGCTATTTTTAAAAGTTTGGTCATAGTTTGTGCTATTTATATATGTTCTAAAAATCGTAGGGTCTTTTAGACAGAGTTACAAATGCATTGTGACATTTCGTGACATTTCAAATATTGATTTTTATTTAATCAAGATGCTAAAATATTTCATGTATTAAAAAATAATTACAAATATTACATGGAGTAGCTCATGAAACTAAATAGATTACAGAAATACTTATCAATTGCATTTGGAACAATTGGTGTGGCAAATGCATATTTTCCAGTAGAAATTAAAAATGAAAGCGGAATATCAGATGAAAATACTTTCCTAGTTATTAAAGCCTTAAATCAATTTAATGAAGATTGCTTTATGGAGCTTAACAAGCAAACAGGTGAGGGTGTATGCCTTGCTGCTTCTAATGATTTTAATTCATTTGATGCATCATATCGATTGTCTGAACTACCTAAGCAAGCAAGTAATATTCTTTTACAACTACCACAAGTAAGTTCAGGTCGCATCTATTTTTCGTATAAACATCCTATGGATTTACCTATTGACTATAACTCTGGGAAAATAATTGATGCAGATGGTTTTAAACCAAGAGATAGTAATTACTATACGCTCTATGACAAAATTGAGTTTACTTATAATGATTTAGGAACTTGGTTAAACCCAACTGCAGTTGATAATTTTGGTGTTCCTATTCGTGTTGAGCAGCCTACATCTGCTGTTTACCAAGAAACGGGCTTTAGTTTAACGCGTAAATATATACTTGATAACATCCAGAATTTAATTGAAATCGATAATCCTAATACTGCTGATGAATGGGCTAAGTTATTATTAAATTATCAGTCTGATAACGGTGTTAATACTATTTTACGCTTTATGTCACCTGGTAAAGCGATGGTGCAGAATATTCCAGATACGGTCTCATTTGATGAAACCTTTTTCACAAACTCCCTTCTATATGGTAACAATGGTAAAAGTTATATTGATGAAGTTTGGGAATATTACCAAACGCATACGCTAAAAATAGACATCTCAGAAATTACGCATTCGCCCAGAGGGACATCGCTTTGTTATGGGCAAGTTGATCCTGGTTCAAATAACTTTATATCTACATGTGATAATGGTGAAAATGTTTCAATTCCCAAACAGACTTCGTCACTTCCATTTTTTGCTGGCGCCGTGGGTGATTTCGATGCTCAAAATGGTACTGCCAAAGCAGTTATTGTGCGTGAACTTTCTGCAGCGACTGTTGTTGGTTTATTACCAGCATCTAGTGATGTTGTACTCAGTCGTTATTATTTTGAAGAGCATAAGCATTTGTACTATCAGAATAATACCCCAGCAGCCCAACATTACGACTTATATGGTAAAGCCTTGCATAGTTTTGGAGCAGATCAGTTAACGTATACATTTGCATATGATGATGCTTTGGCTCAAGATGGGACGTTGCATGATCCCGGTATACCTGGGAAAGCAACCATCACCTTAGTAAATATTAATCAAGCTTGTAGTGCTTTACCGAATGTATTTGATCAAGATAATCATCAATATACAATTCAGCCAATTTTGCCTTCGAACCTTCAGGTGAATATTGCTAACTGTGTTGATAATTGTAATTTGCAAACAAATCAAACCTATGTCGTAAATTCCCCATTAAAATTAGATGTCACTAATACGAATGATGGGACTAGATATAAATTGATT
>JAOMSY010000175.1 GCA_028355575.1 Francisellaceae bacterium
CTCTGCCGCAATAAATGTGGACTTGCGAAAGTAGCTTAGGGCTTCTAAAATCAAAGGATACGATGTTAGCCACCCCAATTAGAGATGCACCAATTTTTAGATGATTTACTCAACCTGCCTGATACTAAAATAACAAATTGTGAAATCATTAATGACAAGATTTATATTGATGTCCAAAGCACACTCGATGAGGTTAATTGCTCAAAATGTGGTAAGCCTACTAAGTCAAAAGGCTATGCTGAAATGCGGGAAATTCGTCACTTACCAATGAATGGACTGGAATGCTATTTGCGCATTAAAGCCAAGCGTGGCATATGTGAACATTGTGATGATCACCCGACTACTAACCAAAGACTAGAATGGTATGATTATAAATCCAGGTACACTAAAGCTTATTTAGATTATCTGATGTTATTTCTCGTAAATAGCACTTTGGCTGATGTCGCTATTAAAGAAAACTTAAGTGCAGATACCATTGGTAGAATCCTAGATACTAAAGTTGCTGAGTCAGTCAATTGGAAATCATTTAACAAGCTTGGATTGATTGGTATTGATGAAATAGCTATTAGAAAAGGCTATAACGATTATCTGACGATTATTACCTCCAGAGTGAATAACAAAGTTAGAATTATTGCCACACTGAAAGGACGTGAAAAGCTTACAGTTAAAGTGTTTCTGAAGAAAATACCGAGTCGATTTAAGCGTAGTATTGAAGGGGTATGTGTTGATATGAATGAGGGATATATTAATGCAGTTAAGGAAGCGTTAAAGAAAACCCTGTCATTATTGATCGATTCCACGTGGCTAAAAAATATAGACAATGCTTAGTTGAATTACGTAAATCTGAATTAATAAGATTACATAAAAAACTTGGAGCAGTTCGTTATAAAGAGCTTAAAACCGCAATTTCAATATTACGCCGTAATGCTGAATTAGTATCTAAAGATGAGCGTAAAGAATTAGAAAAACTATTTAAACATTCACCCAAATTACGTCAAGGTTATCGACTATGCAGACAACTCACTTCGATCTATAATTCTAAAATTGGCAGAATAAGGGCCACAAAACAAATTGATCATTGGTTATTAAAAGTTGCACAATCTGGGTTAAAACAGTTTAATACTTTTATTAATACAGTGACAAAATATAAGCAGCATATTGCTAATTATTTTAAAGGTCGTCATACCAGTGGTTTTGTTGAAGGATTCAACAATAAAATCAAAGTGATTAAGCGTAGATGTTACGGAATCTTTGATGAAAACAGCCTATTTAGGCGTATATTTTTGGACACCGAAGGTTATGATAAGTACCTTCCAAAGTTAAGAGCAGCTTATGTTTGACACCGCCACATTTATTGCGGAAGAGCCAAAACTAGATCATCGAGTAGCACATGTCGTATTCTTCATAGAATATGCAATACCTATCCTGAATATTTCACGAATGATATGAGTAAAGAGCTTGAAGCGCAGGTGCTATAATGGTTTCGCCTAAAAAATCATATATCCGCACTATGATAAATTACACCAAAGAGACTTTGAACTTTAACAGTTTGGGAAGAAGAAATATTACAGCCAACTTTGATGGTGGTCACATCACGTCTGATGCTGGGTCATTGCTGCTACCAGTGAGTTTGTGATAATGAAAATAGTAGCTAAGATACACGCCCTGTAAAATTGCGCCAGAACCCGAATATTCACTATTGGCTAACTTGATGTATAATACGAGTCTACCCGCTAAATATCAAATAATTACGCTGTTATCAATGCGTAACTTCTAGTATAAGAGCTATACTGTATCTATGGATTGTATTGTTGGTTGTTAACAATGCCTTTTTATTTTTTATATCTACATGGGTTTAATGGCTCACCAAATAGTATGGGCGCTAAAGAGCTCAGAACTTGGTTGAAAAATACCTATCCAGGTATTTATATTGATACCCCTGATTTGGCGCATCATTCTTTATCTGTACTAGACACAGTTTCGAGTTATTTAGATAAAGCAAACCATAAGCATAAAGTTGTATTTGGTAATTCGATGGGCGGTTTAGTCGCACATATCTTAAAGCAACGTAGAGATGATATTTCTGAGGTGATATTGCTGAATCCCACATTAAATTTTTCAAAAATATTAGAGTCCCTCCCCAGGGAGCATATTTGCTCAA
>JAOMSY010000176.1 GCA_028355575.1 Francisellaceae bacterium
TCATTATTTGCAAGAGAGGCTAAAAGAATTGGGTGTCAAAAATAATAATTTAACTTAATGTGCATCTGCCCAACTGCTACCAGTGCCAACATCAACAATCAGTGGTACGCTTAATTCAGCTGCGCCTTCCATTAAATTAACGATTAATTTTTTGGCTTCGTCTATATAGCTTTCTTTTACTTCAAATATAAGCTCATCGTGCACTTGCATAATCATTTTAATAGGCAGCTCATCCCGCTTTATTTTTGCAGAAACTGTTACCATGGCGCGCTTTATAATGTCTGCTGCTGTGCCTTGCATCGGTGCATTGATTGCAGCGCGTTCCGCAGCTTTTCTTAAGCCCATGTTCTTAGCCTTAATATCAGGCAAGTATAAGCGACGACCAAAAATTGTTTCTACATAGCCTGATTCAGATGCCTTTATTCGAGTATTTTCCATATATTTTTTCACGCCAGGATAGCGTTCAAAATAGATGTTGACATAGTTTTGAGCTTCCTCTCGAGAAACGCCCAGTTGTTTTGCCAGGCCGAATGCAGACATACCGTATATTAAGCCAAAATTAACTGCTTTTGCTCTTCTACGTTGTTCAGATGAAACTTCTTCTAAACTTATGCCAGCTAATTCTGCGGCAGTTGCACTATGGATATCTTTATTTGAATTAAAAGCATCTATTAAAGTTTGATCACCTGATAAATGCGCCATGATTCTTAATTCTACTTGAGAATAATCAGCGGCGATGATGGTGTAACCTTTTTCTGATATAAAAGCTTTTCTAATTCGTTTGCCTTCTTCTGACCGAATTGGAATGTTCTGCAAGTTAGGGTCTGTTGATGATAGTCGACCCGTGATCGCAACTGCCTGTTGGTATGAAGTATGAACGCGATCAGTTTTAGCGTTTATCATCAGTGGTAGCTTGTCAGTATAAGTGGATTTTAATTTGCTAAAATGTCGATGATCTAAAATGATTTTCGGGAGCTCGTATTGTAACGACAGTTCAGACATAACATCAACAGAAGTAGAGGGTTTACCGGTTGGCGTTTTTTTAATCGCTGGAATATTGAGTTTATCAAATAAGATTTCTGCTAATTGTTTTGGAGAAGACAAATTAAACTCTTCTCCAGCAATGTCATAAGCTTTTTGTTCAAAGTCTTTAATACAGGTTTCTAAATATTTACTTTGTTCTTCTAATTGTTTGGTATCAATTTTAACCCCTGTTAGTTCCATGTCTTTTAACACCAGCATGGTAGGGACTTCTTCGGTGAGGAATAATTTTTCTAATTGAGAGGTTTCTTTGATTTTAGGCCAGAAATATTCGTGTAGTTTTAAAGTCATATCTGCATCTTCAGCAGCATAAGGTGTTGCATTTTCTATCGTAACTTGACTGAAATTAATTTGTGATTTTCCTTTACCAGCAACGCTTTCATAAGAGATATTACTGTGATTGAAGTATTTAACACACAATGAATCTAAGTCATGTCTGCTGGCAGAGCTATTGTGTATGTACGATTCCAGCATGGTGTCATACAGCTGACCTTTAAGGCTGATATTGTATTTTTCTAATACCTTTAAATCATATTTTAGGTTATGTCCAATTTTCGCAATATTCATATCTTCGAGGATGGGGAGTAATTTTTTAAATACCAGTGACATATCTAATTGGTTTGGCGCATTTTCATATTGGTGTGAAATAGGAATATAAGCAGCATGATCAACTTCAACTGCGAGAGAGATACCAACTAGTTCTGCGTCCATAGCATTTAATGATGTCATTGGCACACTCTCCAGACAAGCTGAGAAAGAAGGCTGGGAAGTCATCATTTCTTCTGGTGATAAAGATATGGCTCAACTGGTATCCAAACATATCACCTTAATGGATACCATGAAAAATTCCGTCACTGACATTAATGCTGTACAAGAGCGATATGGCATTACGCCTGAACAGTTTATTGATTTCTTGGCGCTTGTTGGAGACACATCAGACAATATACCAGGCGTACCAAAAGTCGGCCCTAAAACTGCGACAAAATGGTTAAACGAATATGGCGATATAAAAGGTGTAATTGACAATGCAGAAAAGATTAAAGGTAAAGTAGGCGAAAACCTTCAAAATTCTATTAATCAAATACCACTTTCATATGAATTGGCAACCATAA
>JAOMSY010000177.1 GCA_028355575.1 Francisellaceae bacterium
TTAAAAGTAAACTAAAAGTCTTAATCTCTGAAGATAAATTAAATGCTTTCTTTCATACATCAAACTCGAATGAAATAGCAGAGCTTTGGAACCTACGTAAGAAAGGCGTTGGCTTGCTCGGTAATATGAAAGGCGATAATAAACCCATTCCTTTTATGGAAGATACGGCTGTTCCACCAGAAAACTTAGCTGATTACATTGTTGATTTACGCAAGTTATTAGATAGCTATGATTTAAAATATGGCATGTTTGGTCATGTGGATGTGGGTTGTTTGCATATGCGTCCCGCATTAGATATGTCGACTGAATCACATCAAAAACTTATTCCGGTTTTAACGAAGCAAGTGAATGAACTTGTTAGAAAATACGGCGGCGTATATTGGTCTGAACATGGGAAGGGCTTTAGAAGTGAATATGTGCAACAATATTTTGGTGATAAGTTATATGATGGTCTAGCAGAAATAAAGCAGACGTTTGATCCTAACAATCGTTTAAATCCAGGTAAAATTGTTGTACCAAAAGGTTCAAAAGATCAGCTTGTTAAAGTGGATGGCCCATATAAGGGCTATGTTGACACCAAAGTCGATAAACGTGTTAGACAGAAATATGCGGGTGCATTTAACTGCAACGGAAATGCCGCTTGCCTTAATTATGATTATAACGATGTGATTTGTCCGTCTGCTAAGTTATCACGAAATTGGGTGTATTCACCTAAAGGCCGTTCTGGATTGCTTAGAGAATGGTTACATCAATTATCCAATAAAAAATATATTGGTATATTAGCATCAGGTGAGCCAGAGTTTGGTCATCAGATCAAATCGTGGTTTAAGCGTTCGAATGAACAAAAAAATGATTATTCTCATGAAGTTTATGAATCCATGGAAAAGTGTTTAGGTTGTAAGGCATGTGCCTCATCTTGCCCAGTTAAAGTTGATATTCCTACCATGCGTTCACATTTTCTGTCTCAATATCACACGCGATATAGACGACCTGTGAAAGATTACTTTATTGCAATGGTTGAAAAAATTGCTCATTACCAATCGTATGTACCGACTGCCTCAAATACTATCAATCAGTTACAGCCTGTCCGTTGGGTGATGGATAAATTTGTTGGGTTAAAAGATTTACCCAGATTATCCACAAAAAGGTTAAACAAATCACTGATAACTTTTAATGCACCGAAGTTTGATATTCAAACAATCAAAAATCTTTCTGATTCAGATAAAGCTAAATCAGTCTGTTTAATTCAAGATGCTTTTAATGGTTATTATCAATCAGAGGTGATGATTGATACATATGAATTATTAACGAACCTTGGTTTTAATGTTTATGTATTGCCATTCCGTGAAAATGGTAAGGCGCTTCACACTAAAGGGTTTATCAAGCATTTCACGAATTTAGCTCGTGAAAATACGGTTTTTTATAATCGTATTGCCGAAATCGGGTTACCCATTATTGGTATTGAACCAAGTATGACACTGTGTTATCGCGATGAATATGTTAAAACTTTGGGTGCACAAGTTAAATTCCATGTTCAACTAATTAATGAATGGTTAGCTGAAAATCTAGACAAAATTGATAAGCAGCAGTTCAAAAGCAATGGTCTTAATTTTGACCTTTATCCGCATTGTTCAGAAAGAGCTTTGGCGCTTGAGTCAAATAAAGCCTGGCAGAAAATATTTAGCCATTTTGGTATTCAGACTAAAGTTGCCAAAACGGGTTGTTGTGGTATGGCTGGCACATACGGCCACGAATCCAAACATGTTGAAGGTTCTAAAAAATTGTATGACATGAGTTGGAAAGAATCTATAAACAATTCTAACTCAGGAGATAATGCTATTGTTACCGGATTTTCTTGTCGTTGTCAGGTTAAAAGAATGGAAGGGAAACAGGTGAATCATCCTGTGACTGTTCTAAATTCGTCTGTCTGTAACCAAAACGGCTGACAAGACACTTAACAATAGTAAAATAACTGCCAGTATTATCGGTAAAAATACAGCCCAGCTTGCTAGTGGCCCTAACAGTAATGCGTTAAATGCCCAAGACAAACCGAATATTGAAACTGTCCCGCCCATAATTTGACCTTGCTCATTATCCGATACTTTCTTTGAAAT
>JAOMSY010000178.1 GCA_028355575.1 Francisellaceae bacterium
TGATATGACTGTTTATTATGACTCGCCATCACAAAATCAAGTACTAATTGATGAAACCTGGCAGAACCAATATGGTCTTGAGTGGCATCAAATTTATCAAATGTCTGAAAATGATTATTTTAATACAAGAAATCAAAAAAGCTTAGAGTTTTATAAATACTTACAATTACGGTCAGAATAATTATTTCGTCCGATGGTACTTTATTGAGTATCAGTTAACTTCCTAAATTATTTATATCATTAAGCCTATAAATTATTATGTAACCTATTGAAATTAGTATAGTTAGCAATATACATTGATAGGTAACTTATATTTATTAGGATAATTATGTCTCATAATGAAGGCTATCATTTAGACCAGGCAATTATAAAAGTAATTGGTGTTGGCGGTGGCGGATGTAATGCTGTTGAGTATATGATAAGCCAATCATTACCTGGTGTAGAGTTTATAACTGTCAATACGGATAAACAGGCATTAGCTAATTATACTTCTCAACACAAGGTCCAAATTGGTACTGAAATTACTAAAGGCCTAGGCGCTGGTGCTGACCCTATGGTAGGCAAAGCCTCTGCGCAGGAAAGTAAAGCTCACCTTATCGAACTAATACAAGGTGCGGACATGGTCTTTATCACTGCTGGTATGGGTGGTGGTACAGGAACTGGCGCAGCACCATTTATTGCTGAGCTTGCCAAGCGTATGGGTATTCTAACTGTGGGTGTGGTAACGAAACCATTTTCTTTCGAAGGAAGTCGCAGAACGAAAATGGCTCAATATGGAATCACTGAATTATCAAAACATGTTGATTCATTAATTACAATTCCCAACAATCGTTTACTAGAAACGTTAGATCGAAACTTGTCACTATTAGATGCATTTATAGCAGCAAATAATGTGTTGAATAATGCAGTTAAGGGTATTTCAAACTTAATTACGCAGCCAGGGTTAATTAATGTTGATTTTGCAGATGTTCGCGCTGTTATGGCAAATCGCGGTATTGCGATGATGGGCAATGCATCAGCTAACGGTGCGAATCGTGCAGAAGAAGCTGCAAAGGCAGCCATTTCTAGTCCGCTACTTGAAAATATTGATTTATCTAAAGCAAAAGGTGTGCTAGTGAATATTACAGCTGGTGTAGATATGTCAATAGGTGAATTCGAAACGGTTGGAGCTGTGGTTTCAGATTACATGTCGGATGATGCAACTGTGATTGTAGGTACAGTTGTAGATATGGATATGACTGATAATTTCAGTGTTACGGTTGTTGTTACTAGTGAGAAGGCTTCGAATAATGAGAATGTCACAGCTAGCCAGCCTAAAGAATCAAGCAAAGTTAAGAGTAAGGCTGCGAAATGCTTAATGACGGAGTCAGTTAAGTTTGAAGTCGATGGGAATTCTAATCTTCATGCAAGTGATAAGTATAATGACTTGAATGAAGTAGAATATTTGGATATACCAGCTTTTTTACGTAGAAAAGTATAGGGTTTTTCTAAAAAATCTAATAAGCATTAAAAGGTTATCGTATTACATGCCAACTGCTTTAAACAATAACTTTGGACTGATTTTGTTAACATTCCTAGTATTGTTTAGTGCAAATTTGTATGCAGAAAATACCCTTATTCCATTAATAGATAAAGTTGATGCTGGGCAAGTTTACTGTAAAGAAACCACACCAACTAATGTACAAGAATATATAAAACAAACATTACCTAATAGCGTTAGTTTTTGTCTAGGTAAAAAACCAAACCAAATTAAGTATCAAGAAGATTTTAAGCACCTGTTACAGTTAGCTAAAGAGAACCCTAAAAAATATGCATACTATGTTGGGTTAGCCTATTCACTTGGGCTAGGTGTTATGCCAAATATTGAAGTGAGTGGTGCATGGTTATATAAAGCTGAGCAAGAAGGCAGTCTTAATGCTCAATATGCTTTTGCGATTATGGCAATGCAGGGGGCATCATCCGCTTGTAATGTGAATGTGGAAAAATGTACCCAAATCATAGAGAAACAGTTGATTAAGCTGAATACTGCTAAGGCATATGAAACATTAATTTCTATTTCATCTGTCCAAGAAG
>JAOMSY010000179.1 GCA_028355575.1 Francisellaceae bacterium
AATGTAGCTGACGGTGCATTTTCTTACTTGTCCTTTGCTTAGGTCAAATGCTGGTGCAAGCAAGGGTTGACCAGTTGGGTTTGGAGTTGTGGTAGGAATAAAGTCAGGGCGACTACCGTCATTGACGAGTACCCTAAATGATGCAGTATTACCAGTGCTCTTGAGAAATTGGTCAATGGTTGCATTGTGCATATTATATTGTGTGTCTCCTGATATAACCGCTTTTTCATCTCCTGACCAATATACATCTGGTGATACATTTGGATATTTAACATCTGGTTTATAAGCTACCCCAATTGTTGGTGCAGCTTGTGTGCCTTTATTGATTGTAAATTCAATTTTCGTTTTACCTAATGTGACCACTTGGGTATCTTGATCATTGACATTCGCCATAGCAAAAGAGCTTGATATGGCAAGAATTGTTGATAATGCGATTGTTCCTAATTTCATATTGTTCTCCTAACTTAATTCTGTTGATTTAAATTTAAGTTATTTATATGTCTAGCTGTGAACTTTGAATATCAGCCTTGGCAAGAGACAATTGGCATTATAAAGATTTAATTTGATTGATATATACTCTCAAAAGAACAGCAATGTGCAAAATTGCACATCATTGATGAAACAGATAAATTTGATATAAATCAGCTGAGAGTGAGGTAAACAATTCTGAATATTTATATTTTAGGTTCTTCGTGTATAATACACGCAGTTTATTTTTTGATAATTTAAGAGGGATGTCATATGTCTCAAATCGTTGTTTGTGCGATGTATAAATTTGTTACGCTTGAAAATTTTGAAGCAATGCAAAAGCCAATATTAGATGTCATGCTAGAAAATAATGTGCGTGGAACTTTATTATTAGCAGATGAGGGAATAAATGGGACTGTTGCTGGTTCTCGAGAAGGGATAGATAAGCTATTAACTTATTTAAAATTTGATACGCGTTTATCTGACATAGAATACAAAGAATCATATAATGAAGATATGCCATTTAATCGTTCTAAAGTAAAGCTTAAAAAAGAAATTGTGACTTTAGGTGTCGATGGCATTAATCCAAATAATCTTGTTGGGGAATATGTGAAACCACAAGATTGGAATGCTTTAATTTCTGACCCTGATGTTGTTTTAGTTGATACGCGTAATGAGTACGAGGTAGAAATTGGTACCTTTAAAAATGCGATTAATCCCCATACAGAAACTTTCCGTGAGCTACCTGAATATGTTGATAAAAATTTAGACCCAAGTAAACATAAGAAAGTTGCCATGTTTTGCACTGGTGGTATTCGTTGTGAAAAATCAACGGCTTTAATGAAAGCCAAAGGTTTTGACGAGGTTTATCATTTACAAGGTGGTATTCTTAAATATTTAGAAGAAGTACCAAAAGAAGAATCATTATGGGAAGGGGAATGTTTCGTTTTTGATTCACGAGTTGCTGTTAATCATGAACTTGAGAAAGGGCATTATGATCAATGTTTTGCATGTAGAATGCCAATTACAGATGAAGATAAGCTTAAACCAGAATATGAAAAAGGTGTGAGCTGCCATCATTGTTATCAAAAAATGACTGATGAGCAAAAGGCACGTTTTGCTGAACGCGAAAAACAAGCAGAGCTTGCTCGCGAAAGAGGTGAAACACATATTGGCTCGGATGCTAAACAAGCTGCTGAAATACATAAAAAAGAAAAAGAAAAATTAAAAGAACTCAGTCGGCTAGCAAATAAAAAAGCTGGCTAGTTGAAAAGCCGCTATTTCCAATAATGATGTATTCCTAAGTCTTGATCTAACAGTAAATCAAATATTTAAACTACATATGCGTTTTTCTCAATTCAATTTATTGTCATTCTATTATCTGTGTAGCGCGATATAACATTTTTACATGTTTAACCACGATTCAAAAATGCAATTGTCCTAGCCATATCGCCTATTGTGAGCGTTTATTAATAATTTATCATCCTCTCAAGTTCATGTGTTAAATGAAGACAGGAGTAAAGAATGAAGCTTAAATTATTATCGATATTATCTGCAAGTGTATTATTAGCAGCTTGTGGAAGCGGAAGTGATGGT